>CAZDYB010000705.1:0-2595 GCA_964509045.1 uncultured Akkermansia sp. | reverse complement strand
AGCGGCGAACGGGCTTTTGAATCCCAGGCGAAGCTTTTGCTACCACCTCGGCATTCGTTCGCGGTAGCAGAATGCGCAAAATCCTGTATGAAAGCAGCTTGCGAGCAGAGCGCACGACTGGATCCAGCTGTCGTCATGGCTTTTTTGGATACACTTCCGGCTTGGTATCTTTATTCCATAGGACCCAGCACGGGACCTTTCTGGAGCCGGAATTGATGATGGTCCGGTCGCGACGGGCCATGATGCCGAGGAGGTTCTTGATCCGAATCGCCTGCTGATCCGGCGTAAGGACATCCGAGAGCTTGCCCCTCAGCAGATCGTCCACGTCCTTCCGCGAGGCCGATCCAAATTCGCGGATGAATTCGAGAATCATCTGCTTGTAGTGGGCGGAATCGAAGGCGCGGTTGCGGATGTACTGGGCCTTGTCGCCGGTCAGGGCGGCGATCTTCGAAGCAACGAAGAGGTGGCCGACGCGCCCTTCGACCAGCTTGAGGCGGCGGAGCTCCTTGATCTCGTCCGGACTGAGCGGCTTGTGCTTCTGGACCTTGTCGAGGGCGAGGACGGTGGCGAGGTCGAGATCAGCCTTCTCGATCAGGATTCGGCTGTAGTTCTCGTCGAGGAGCCGTCCCATCAACTCCATCCGAACGACATCCGGCTGGGAAAAGTCGTAATCCGGCAACGGGAAGAAACGCCTCCGCTGAGCGAGGAACATCCGACGGATACCCATGCCCAGGGTGTCGATCATGTCGAGGCTGACCATGGCCTCGGCCAGGGTACGGTTGCGGTAATGACGGGGAATCCGTTCCCGGAACAGGTAGTCGTCGAGGGAGCCCTCGAAGAAACTCCCGGAGTTCTCGAAGATCAGACGGTCGGTCTTCTCAATGACGATGATGCGCGCCTGACGGGAATAGTCCTGGTGGGCGATGCAGTTGTTGAGCGCTTCCAGCACCACCTGGGCATCGTACTTCTCCAGTTCGATCGGGATGAGTTGGTTGAACGGCTGAAGTCGGAACCGGAGGTTGCGGATCCGGGCGAACACCTCGTTGACCGTGAGGAGGAAAGGCGGGCTGAAGTGTTCGTAGGCCTGCTCTTCGGCATCCAGTTTCCAGGTGATCTGGGCGACCGCCGGTGAGAGCCGCAAGGTGGACTCCGGGCGGCCCAGCAGCAGCAGTGCGGCGCGGGTCAGCTGGCCGTCCCGGGCCAGCTTGATCTTCTCGAGGAACGTCGCGTCATCCCACAGGGGGATCTCGGCGGCGACCGGGCGATTCCGGTGTTTCTGCTGGAACTTCTGCCGGGCCAGCTGGAGGGCTGCGGGATCGAGGTGGGCGATCACGGCCCCCGGGCATAGCTGGGACGACCAATCCTGATGTCCGGCCTGACTGCGGATCTGCTCGATCTCCTGGAGATTCAAAGCGCCCAGAGCGTGACCATCCCGACCATAGAAGTGCCCCTTCCACGCCACCGGGATGCCTTGGGGGGCTGGGGGGATCTCGAAAAGGAGGACCCGTCCTTCCGGCACTTCCAGTTCATGGATCTCCCGGAACGTGATCCGCCCGGTGGTGTGCTGGGCGATCTCCAGCTTGAGATTGTCGAGATCGGGCCGGTGGGGCCGGTATCGAGAACCGACGACCTTGCGAGGCTTGTCCTGGATGCCAAATACCAACCAGGCAGCAGGCTGCGCCTTCAGATTGGATTCGTTGGCCAGCGCCGTGAAATACCGACCGAGATCATCGGAATCAAAACTCGCCCGTGCCTCCTTGAACTCCACCCATTCCGTCTCGGCGGGGAGTTGCAGCAGGCGATCCAGTTGTGCCTTGAGGTCGGCAGCGGTCATCGGTCAGCGGATCTGGATCCGTTCTTCGTTGGCAAAGTCGGATTCGAGTTGCTGACGCCGGGCGACGAGGAAGGCGGCCAACACAGCCCGGCAGCCGACAAAAGAGACGAGAACTTTCAGGATCGGTTTGAGCAGGATTTCGTACACGGGATGGTTCTCCGAGGAGAATGCGAAATGGATGGGGCTGTGCACGAGTAAACTGGACGACTCTTGGCTCGGCCGGATGCGGCACGGGCACTATTGAGGCCCATTACTCCCTGACTTGTCCATCCCGTCGGCAGGTCCGACCGCGCTGTTCCGTAGCGCTCCTGGATGTGGTACAACCCACCCAGGATTTGCTTTGAAGCGAGGTGTTGTGCAGGCGTTGGAAGGTTCGTCGAATGAGCAGTTGCTGGCGTCGCTGGCGGGGAGACCGGCGGCGGCGCAGTTGATGGGGAAATTCGGAGGACTTTCGAGCCTGGCGCAAGCCTCCTTCGCCGATCTCCAGCTGGTTCCCGGGGTTGGGCCATCGAAGGCGGCGGCGATCCGGTCGGCTTTCCTCCTGGCCCAGCGTCTGGTGCGGGAGACAAATGCATCCGAAGCGGACATCCGACTCACCCGGGAGCTCATCCAGGTCGGGCGATTGATCAAGATCGAGGTGCTCGACCACGTCATCGTGGGTCGGGCCACAGGATGGCGAAAGGCGGTGACAAATGCCCGACTGGAACTGCTGGGGGTGATCCTGTGCGCCGTGCCCCGGCCCAAGACCCGGCTGGCCCGGG
>CAZDYB010000704.1:0-2599 GCA_964509045.1 uncultured Akkermansia sp. | reverse complement strand
ATACCTTCAAACTGATATTTATTTATTTAAGGAAGAAGAAGAGAGTGTGTCTAGGGGTGTCTGTGTGTCGGTGTTTCTCTAAGGGGCTGAAAAACGGGAAACGACGGTTTGAAAGTTTGAATCCGCGCAAAGCGTTGACAGCCTACGGTTTGCGCGGATACCGGCGGCGGTTACTGCCCGGTTGGGGCGGTTGGCAAACCGGGTTTGGAGGCTCTGAAAAACGAAAAACCCCGGCTTGTGGGCCGGGGCGGGGTTCAGGGTGAGTGGCTGGCGTTACTCGGTGCGGATGACCTTGGTGCCATCAGGAACGGCGCGAATGGACAACTTGAACCCGTATCGCGCAGCTGTCCCGCGACATGACGCGTTGACCGTCGAGCGTTTCCTGTCCCCCGCTGGGACAAAGAACCAGTCGCCAACCTTCATCTTGGCGATCGGGTAGGTGGCTTCATACTTTCCTGCAATGTTGGTTTTGGTTGGAGGTGCGCCATTCAGTTCGTACATAGGAGTACAGTGTGCTACAGTACAGTGCAGTAACGCAAGGTAAATTACACCACCGCCAACGGGCCCTGCGGCGGAAGAAACGGATCCTGTAACTCCAGGAACCGGACTTCCAGAGCGTCACGAAGGCGCTGACTGCCGGACGTGAAGACCCCGAACGGGCCGTATGGGGTTTGCTGGACCCAGACCATCGTGACGGTGCCGGTTGGTTCCCACTGGAAGTTCACCTCGAACGGGTGCTCGACCAGTTCGGGCGGTGACGGTCGGCCGAAGCTTATGAATCGCGTCTCCCCCTGGAGGTCGATGCGCTTGATCTCCTCGGCGCGGATGTACCGGATGATTCCGGGTTCAAGGGATTCTCGGATGGTAGTCATGGTTACACCCCCTGCAACACCACATCCACCGGCTTCACCAACCCGATGAGTTCATCCTGCTCGGCGTTCTGCTCCGCGACGATCCTGGCGGCGATGGCCTCGGCGAGGGTGCGGGAGTTGATGTAACACAGGGCGACGGGGGTGAAGGTGTCGCCGCTTCCAGAGACAAACGAACGCCCGCTGCCGCCGTCGTCCGACACCCGAACCAGCCGGCGAACCAGCCGGGTGACTTTGAACTCCGTGGAGCTTTGGTGGCCTTCGAGGCGGATGATAAACTGGGGATCGGCCGGTTCCGGCAGTTTGCCGCCGCAGGAAATCTCGAACACGATGTCACCGTCGGCCGAAAGCTCGATTTCGACGCCGGGGTGTTCGCGGATGGCGGTGAGGAGGGAGGGGATTGGTGAAGTAGGCATACCGACGCCGTTGTACGCCTAACGGTGGGGTGTGTCAAGCCTCCACCCCCCACTTCACCCTGACCGCCTTGAACGGTTTCATCCCGCGAGGATTCGCGACAGCCGACGTTGCGCCCGGGATTCGCATCAGGTGATCCCGCCATCGGTCGGCGAAGTGAGTTCCCTTGAAAATCCGCGAGAGTTCGACGTGCCTGACGGCAACATCGACGACACCCAGGTTCAGGGACGGGCAAACGCCGATGCGAACGAGCGCGGACTTGGCGGCGCTCTGTTCCGGCCCCTGCGTGAAGTACATCCGCAGGAGTTCTTCGACGGTGTGATCCCACCGGGCAGCGCGGTCGTCCTGCAAGGTGATGCGCGACTGGAGCAGGTGATCGAAGGCGCGTTGTTCGTCGCCTGAATCATCGGACCCGGTGACTTCGCTCCACTGGGTTGCCGCTGCCCACTGCTCTGCTTGGAGGGGGGTGACGGCATCGTTGCAGGTCAGGTGCCAGAACCCGGCTGCGAGTGTGCCGTACTGCTGACCTTTGCGGGCATCACCGGCTGCACGGGCGATTGCCTTGCGGAACACCTCGGCACTGGCTCGGATTGCCGGCGCCAGATTCACAGCCCGTGCACGGATCCGGTCGCACCACGCGGGGTCGTGCAAGGTTTCGAGTGCGAGCGCCTGAAGCTGCTCGAACTTTGCGGCGGAATCGGGTGGGCGCTGGGTTGCGAGTTCCATGCGGGCGATGCGCGATTCGTCGGCAGGCTCCGTTGCACCGGCGACGATGGAACTGAAGATGAACGTGGAGCGAATCCTGAAGTGACGGGCGACACCGGAAGGGGAGCCTTTGAAGATGGAGCCACCGGTTTCGGATGACGCCTGCCGTGCGAGTTCGAGGACGTTGCGGATGCGGGCGATGGAACGGTCGTCCTTGGATTCGATTTCGTCGAAGATGACCGGGAGCGCATCGGCGCCAAGGGTCTGCCGGATGCCGGCCTCCGTGGTGGTGGACACCGCCTGGACACAGGCGTCTCCGATGACGGGCGCGATGAAGTTGGAGTAGAGCCACGTTTTGCCGGACCCCTTGGAACCAACGAGCCACGCATGAGGACGCCAGTCGAGCGCACCACAGATGGTGGCGATGAAGCAGGTGGCGGGCAGGATCCACGGCCACGAGTTCGGCGACCACGGGATGAGAGACGAAAGCTCGATGAGCGTGGCGGCGTCGTCCTCGGTGGCGGGATTCGACAGGTTCACCCGGATCGGTTTGCGCGACGGGTAGATGAAGCGGGAACTGTGTTCGTGAAGGGCGGTCTGCTTCCCGTTCA
>CAZDYB010000703.1:0-2604 GCA_964509045.1 uncultured Akkermansia sp. | reverse complement strand
CCGGGTCGGGTCACCCCCGGCCAATGCACAATGAACGGAACCCGCACTCCACCCTCGTACAAATCACCCTTCCCCGACCGCAGGGGAAAATTGCTCGTCGGTGCCGAATCGCCTCCCAACACCAGACCGCCGTTGTCCGACGTGAACACGATCACCGTGTTGGTCGCCAACCCGAGTTCATCCAGACGCGAACGGATCTTTCCCACGGAATCATCGACCGATTCCAGCATGGCCGCATAAGCCGGGTTGCGTTGGGTATCCGGGGTCCGCGCCCGGTACTTCGCCACCACCTCCGGCTTGGCCTGGATCGGTGTGTGTACCGCGTAATGGGCCAGATACAGGAAGAAGGGACGGGACCGGTTCGCCTCGATGAAACCCACCGCCTCCAAACATTCCCGATCCGTGAGATACTCCCCCACCGGTCCATCCTCCAGCTTCGGCAAGCCATACGGCGATACGTACCGCGGTGGTTGCCCCCGATGATCTCCACCCCGGTTCACATCGAAGCCAACCTTCTCCGGCGGCGTGTTCGATCCCAGATGCCATTTCCCCACCATCGCCGTGGCATAGCCCGCCGCCTTCAATCGGCCCGCCAGTGTGGATTCCTCCGGGTTGAGTTGCCGGGTCCAATCCGGTGGCGACAACTTCGCCTTGGGCGCGGCATGACCCGCGATCCAATCCGTCACATGCAATCGCGCCGGATGCTTCCCCGTGAGCAACGCAGCACGCGTCGGCGAACACACCGTGCAGGCACTGTAGGCATCCGTGAACCGCATCCCATCCCGCGCCAACCGGTCGAGGTGGGGGGTCTGATGATACCGGCTCCCATAACAACCCAGGTCCGCCCAACCCAGATCATCGACCAGGATGACAATCACGTTGGGCTGAGCCGCCGCCAACGATGGAACCCAGCAGAGGAGCCAGGCCAGAACCCAACACCGGAGACACCGACGCATCGCAAGGGACATGGCGATACGCTACCGGATGCCGGGTCCCGGTGGAAAACCCCATTCCCCACGGAGCGGCAAGATTCACCCGCCGTCCTCGTTGCCCACCGGCGACCGAACGTCGCCGCCCCGTTCCCTCAGGAGCGCGGAATTCATTCCGCACCTCAATGCCCACCCTCCCTGGGGGATGAATCCCCCACTCCCGGACTGCTCACGGTTTCGGCGCGGCCTTCAACGTCTTATCCGGCGTCTCCGGCGTCTCCACCTCCGGCTCATCATCCTTCGGCAACAGGTTCTTCAGGGTTGAGATCGGTCGCAGCAGACTCATCAGGAACTTCGGGATGTAACGCGGTTCCGGCTTCGGATCTCCCAACGTCCCCCGCACCCGATACTCCAGCATCTTCGTCACCGGCGTGAACGCGAACTGCAACAACCGCCCCACCAACGGCACATCCCGCAACAACTCCGCCTCCATCGTCGCATCCATCTTCCCCTCCCAATCCACCGTCCCCCGGTACTGCAACCGCATGGTCGCCGCCCGCATCTCGAAATCCCGCGTGTCGATCAATCCATTCGTCATCCGGAACGTCGCCGAACCCGACGTGAACCGACTCTGCCCCAGCCCAGGCACAATGCTGTCGAACACCGGCGAAAACATCCCGAACATCGGCAGACCCCACAGGAATCCGTCGGTCATCGCCAACTCACCCGAACCCACGATCGTCGCCGTGTCGCGGCTCGAGGCCGAAGTCACCTCACCCCGGCCCGTCAAGGTTCCCTCCAGGTTGTTCGTCCGTTGCCACAGATCCGACACCACCCCCGGAAACGACACATTCGTGATCGCCAGCTTCATCCGGTAATCCGTGTCCTTCCCCTCGCCCGCCCAGTCAAACCAGAGATCCCCCGCCAACTGCCCTCCGTTGAACCCCGTCCGCAATCCGGTGATCGACAGGGTCTCATCCTTGAAATGCGCCTGCGCCGTCGCATTCGTCGCCCGCAACCGCCACCAACGGAACTCCTCCGTCTCCAGATCGATCCGGATGTCCGTTCCCTGCGGTCCCTGCACCGACACCACCCCGTTCACCACCGCCCGGGGCGGTACCGGAAACTGGTACGGCTCCACCAACGACATCGTCTTCGGACCAATCACCCGCGCCACCGACATCACCGGCACGTTGGCCCGGGCATTCGTGAACGAGAGCAGGCGTGCCCCGATGTCATATGTCGCCCCATCGACATGGGCCGCACCTCCCGCCAACGCCGTGACGTCGCGGAAGGTCATCACGCGGTTGGTGTAGGAAACCTCACCCGTCGCCCATTCCACCGGTTGCCCCCGCACGGTCAGGTTGGTCACCGCAACATTCACCCGGAATCCGGTTTCCTCAGGCGCCCGCCATCGACCCCACACCTCCCCCTCGACCCGGGGTGGCACCGGCAGATCGATCCGATCCATCTCCCGCTGCGCCTTCTCGTCCAGCAACGGTCGCACAATCCTGGGATCCACCTCCGACCGGATCCCGAACCGGTATTCCTTGGTCAGTTCATCATTGTCGTAGGTGAGATGGAGATCCCCTTCGGGACGCCGGATGTGCAACGGACCGATCCGCCAGAAGCGATTGGTATAGGTGAGACGTCCGGTACCCCGGTCCGCCGGCAA
>CAZDYB010000702.1:0-2606 GCA_964509045.1 uncultured Akkermansia sp. | reverse complement strand
CCGTCGCATTGGCCACCCGCAGGCCATCCCTCAGATCGTGCGCCGTCTGGATGAGTCTGTAGTAATCCTCATCGAGCAGGATGGCGGACAGACTGTGATGCTCCGGTTCGATCCTCACCGGGATGACCTCCTGCCCACCGGCCAGGTTCAGGCCGTCGGGACTTCGGCTGAACAGCTCCAGCATGTGTGGAAACTCTCCATTCACCGGCTTGGCGAAACGGTAGAGCACCGGCGTGCCATCACTGCGCTCGCGGATCTCGTAGCCTCCCTCCGCCACGAACGCCCGCAGCGCGGCAACGAACTCCGCATCGAGCACCTCGATCATCAGCACGAGGTCCAGGTCCTTGGTCGCGCGAAACGAGAGGCCTTGGTTCGTAAACCACTCGTCGCAGGCCGCGCCGCCAATCAGCGTGAATGCGCTTTGGAACGCGCGGAACCGCTCCCGGAAAATGCCGAGCCCCTTTACCATGCGACGTGCTGGATCAGTTCCGCCAGTTGCTGCTGGATGCGTTCGTCGGGCGATTCACGCAGGCTGAGCTGGAGTGAAAGCGCGTCTACCCGGTCGCCGCTGGCGAGCAGCAACGGATCGTAGCTCCACGCTTCCATCCGCAGGGTGGCTTCTTCGGGTCCGTTGCAGCCGTGGAAGATGCCGTTCTCCAGACTGGCCTGAACCCCCTCGGCCGACAGTGCATACGTGGGCAATCGATCGTCCGAGATGGCCGTGAGCTGGCTCAACGCCGTCAGGCCGGCGGCCAGCGCCGGGTGTCGGGGGAGGTCCCCCCGCAGCCAGTGTGTCTTCTTCACCGGGGATGCCAGATACGGCTGTGCCTGCTCCCACAGATCCCGGCCGTGTCGGGGAAAGTGAAGCGTGATGGAACGTCCCTGGCGCGAAGGAAGTGCCAGTTCCGCCGCCTCCAGCTCATCCTTCACCTTGGTGAGCATGATGGGCGAGTAGCCGATCCGTTCCGCAATTCCCTTGAGGGGCAGATCCTCCAACGACGCCCGCTGGAGGTGGTAGAGCACGAGACACTGGGCGGTGGGCGTGAGGCGCTTCCCCTTGCCTGGCTTGCGGGGCGGGAAACGCTCGCGCAAGTCCACCATGACCGTGGGCAGGAAAAACTGGCTGCCAGGAACGACAAAAGGGATGCCCAGCCGCACCAGGCGATTGCGTGCATACGCCGGCAATTGCGCGAGGACCAGCACCGCAGGTTCACCCAGTTGGGAACGCAACGCTGCCGCCAGCTTCTCGTATTCGCCCGGTGCTCCGGGCTCCCAGGCGTCATCCTCCACGGCGAACAACATCCGGCGGCCCCAGAGAGGAGCCGAGCAAAGCTGAAACCGCTCGCGCAGGAACAGCGGCAAGCCCGCCGCCTTTTCCATCGCCCACGATGGCGGCTCACCGACGAGCTCCGCCACGTGTTGGGCGAGACGTTGTTGGAGGGTCAACACGACGATACACTCAGTTTCCATGCTACACGTTGCAAGTGTAGTGTTCTTTCGTTTGGGTAGTGTGCTTCAGTGGAGGCACTTGCGTAATCCTCTTGGCGCCAGGTCCGCACACCCCACCGCCGCCCCCTGATGCTGACCCCGGGAACCTGCTGTGCAGATCGGCAAAGGAGGCCTGCGCCAGGCTCGTAAGCCCCCCGAACTTCCCAATCCACCGCGCCGCCGCCGGTCTCCCCGCCAACGACGCCAACAACTCCTCATTCGACGAACTTTCCAACGACGGCTCGACACCCCGCTCCCAAATAGATCCTGGGAGGGTTGCACCACAGTTCGGGGCGTTACGGAACTGTGGGGTCGGAGCTCCCTTGAGGGGTGTCCGTGCCGAGTTGGAATTCCGCTGAGCCTTCCGACTCTTCCGCCTGCGGGCCCTGCCCAACCGCGTGCTCGCTCCGACACAATCTGGTGGAGAAACGGTCAGGTTTCTTTCGGGGGGCGGGGAAGAAACAGGAATGAAATGTCAAAAGTGCGGGACTGAACCGATTGCTTTCTGCAGGTGGTGCCGGCCTTCCCTCATTCCATCAGCACGGAATCTCGGGCAAACCGCTTTTCGCCGGGGAGGTGGATGAGGAGAGGTTTGGGACGGTTCTCCGAGAGCAGGGCCTCCAGCTGCATGCGCACCGCAAAACAGGAACCCTGGAAAATGCTCAGCCCGGTCTTCACGGCACCGAGCATCACCCGCCTGAGGCCTTGGCCGTCCACGTTTCCGATCAGCGCCTCGACGAAGGGCTCGAACTCCCGGTTGGGATCATGCCAGACCACGACCCGGCGCTCCTTGAGCTTCTCCTCAAGCTGTTCGTGCAGGTAGGTGCGAAAGGGGTTCATTCGACGGGTAGCCGAAAATAGGTTTGAAGTGTGTTCCGCAGGGTTTCAGCACGCAGGGTGCCGATGCCTTCTTTCAGCGAAGCGAGGATGGCGGGCCATCCCTCAGAGGTCAGGGGAAAGGCGGCCAGAAAGCTCACCAGATCGGTCGTGATGGCCGCCGGCAACTCCGGTCCCGGTTCACCCGGCAGCGTGGTGGCGAGGCGGAAGACGTCATTCCGATGCTTCGTGATGTTCCTGGAGTCCACCGCCTCGCCAGCTGCCTTGCGCCAGGTGAGGTC
>CAZDYB010000701.1:0-2607 GCA_964509045.1 uncultured Akkermansia sp. | reverse complement strand
CAAACGTGAAACAAACCGCCCTTTGATCACTCATCACTCGACTCCTCTTTCCCATTCCCCAGCTAATCCCCGCCACCCCACACACCCCACCTACGACGGCAACGTCCCCGACTCTCCTTCAACCTTCAAATCCACCAAGCCCGCAGCCTCCCTGCGACGAGCCCTCCGATGCGCCGCGAGCTCCATCAGGGAAGCATCGGTGGGAAACTGCTCCGACAACCGCCTCGACTCCATCCGCCGGATCCTCGAATGCAGATAGACCACCTCCAGAAGGATGCCGATCACGATCCATGTATAAAATCCTGACATCCGACCCCGGAAACACGGGAATACAAACGAATACAACAACCAACTGGGGGCCGTCGCAATGCACAGCCAACTCCACTCCAGCTCCCGGCCTGTCCGGATCAGGTTGAATGCCCGCACCATCCCGAAACTGAAAAAGCCAACATAGACCAGCGACAGGATCCATCCGGCATACCCAATCGCCCCAATCACATTCAGAAAGGTGTTCTCGTAGTTGATGAGCACATCCAACTCGGAACGCGGTGTCAGGAAATCCAGGCCGTATCCAGCGGCCGGTATCCGATCCAGATCCCGCAGCCCGGATTGGATTGCCCAGATCCGCTCGGCATTGCCCGCCTCCGTCGGATCCGCAAAGGTGCTGATCAGGCCGGCAACCCGCTGGTAAGCCGTCGGCTCGACCAGGAGATAGGCCCCCAGGAGCACAGCCACCATGCCACCCGAAAAGTAGATCGGAAAAACCCGTCTCCCCGACAGCGTGGCAACTCCCAACACACTGGCCGCTGAGACAATCGAAAGCACCAACCCCGCCCGGGTATAGGTGAAGAGACTGGAAACCAGCAGTCCCAGGGCCGAGACCATCACCACCCAGCGTGAAACACTGGTCCGGCAATGATATGCCCCCAGCCAGAACAGCAGAACCGCCATGAACCAACACGCCTGCGAAGCGTCCAGGGGCGAATCAAATAGGAATCGCGCACGCAGAAACGTATCCCGCGTCCAGATGATTCCCTTTTCCACCTCCGTCGTCTTCAAGAACAGGGTCGTCAGTCCCAAAGGCTCTTCCAGTGGAAGCCAGAACGCCGTCGCCATCGCCAGCACCAACGTCAGTCCCAGCACCACCGCCCGCCCCTGTTGACTGTGAAGCGCCCCCAGAAACATTGCTGCCACCCCCGCATTCCCAAAGATCATCAGAAAGCCCGACAACGAGAACAGGAATGCTCTCTCGTTGAAGGAAAGGAGCGATGCCATGGCCAACACCGAGTAGAGGATGGCTGCAACGAGGCCCCAACGGGACTCCCTCCGCATGGCAACAGCCACGAACACCGGCATGGACAACGCCTGCATGATCTCCTTCCATCCCCTGGCCGCGTCCGGAAGATTGAATAGGGTGATCGTGTTGTGTGCGTGGAACGATATGAAGTAAATCACCCCGATCACCGCCAGGAAGCCGAACTCCCTGTTCACCGTCTCCAGTGAGACCGAATTGGTTTTGTCAGGTTGTGCAATCATCTCAGGTCAGGACGGGAAAAATTCGAAGCCGACATGGCAACACTGCGGCCCCTGCTGGAACCCAACGCCGCCCACCTGGTCCACATGCCAGGCTCTTCTCAGTGTGGTCGCTCTGCATCTCGGATCGCGTGTTCCTCGGCGCTCGGAGGTGGGGAGGCGCGTCTTCAGCGATCTACGCAACTACGACGGAATAGCAAATGGGCCTGCCGGCAAGATAGCAGTACATGGGGGAAGGGCAGTAGTTTCAGGACAGGCTCTACTAAGAGATATTTCACAGACTAGCAACCGGGGCATCCGCGATGGCTTCGTTAAGCTTGCGGCTGGCAGTCAATCCAAGATTGCTTGCTACAAAGCTAACGATTGCCCCAATGGCGATAAACCGCGCCATTCCAGCAGAGCCCTGAAGAGAGGATCGGAGGTACCAAACAAAGAAGAGAAGGAGACACGAGGCAGTTACCGATTGAACCAGTCTCCCCCGGTTTTCCCATGCCCACACTGTCCATCGCCCGTAGCCATACCCAGCGAACAGCGACACTACCACCCCAAGGAGTCCGAAATTGGCATGGAGTTCACTGAACATGCTTCCTCCCATTCCAAAGAATCTTGCCTGAGCAAAATCCACCGTGGCCCTTACCGGCGCCTCATTATAGCTCGAGAGATCTTGGGCTCCGAACAAGCGCGAGCCCATGGGAACAAGCGGTGTAGGGTTGATGATCAGGCTGCGCCCTAGCAGGTATCCGTCTGTCTCGTCAAAGTACAGGGAACGCGCGTGGAATGAAGTGGTGTTGGCAAAGTTCACAAGTGGCCTCTCGATGAGATCCGTGAAGCTGAAGAAAAAGCCTCCGCCACCAGACCCACGAAGGATGTCAATCGATGTCACCAAGGCTAGCAGGCTAGTCCCACCAATCATCAACGGGATGATTAGCTTCTTTCGGAAATGCAACAGGACTGGGAATACTATTACCACAGCCGCAAACACAATTGCCTGACGCCGACCTGTGGTGCTCGTGCCCACGATGAGCGATGCAAGTCCGGGCATCGTTGCGGCCAATGTGAAGACGGATGACCCCT
>CAZDYB010000700.1:0-2610 GCA_964509045.1 uncultured Akkermansia sp. | reverse complement strand
CTCTTCGACGCCCATCTCGATCTCGCCATGAATGCCATCGAGTGGAACCGGGACCTCACCCGGCCCCTCGACGATCTCCGTACCCGGGAATCCCGGCTCCGCGACAAACCCGACCGCGCCCATGGCACCGTCTGCTTCCCCGAAATGCGCCGCGCCGGCATCGGCCTCTGTGTCGCCACCCAGATCGCCCGCGTCGAGCACGACGCCTACAGCCCCGTCGCCGGTTGGGCTTCCCCCGCCCAGGCCTGGGCCATGACCCAGGCCCAACTCGCCTGGTACGAGGCCATGGTCGAGGCCAACGAAATCCGACTGGTCCGCAATCCCGGCGCCCTCGAATCCCAACTCTCCCTCTGGGAATCCTCCGCCCCCAACTCCACCCCGACTCCCCCGCCCATCGGATGCATCCTCTCACTCGAAGGCGCCGATTCCCTCATCTCCCTCGATCACCTGCATCGGGCCTGGTCCCGCGGTCTTCGTGCCATCGGTCCCGCCCACTACGGCCCCGGTGTCTACGCCCAGGGCACCAGCACCACCGGCGGATTCAACCCCCGCGGTCGCGAACTCCTCCGTGAGATGGCCGCCCTCGGCTGCATCCTCGATGTCACCCACCTCAGCGACGAATGCTTCCTCGAAGCCCTCGACCTCTACGCCGGCCCCCTCTGGGCGAGCCACCACAACTGCCGTTCCCTGGTCCCCCATCAACGCCAGCTTCCCGACGACTTCATCCGACGCCTCGCCGATCGCGGCGCCGTCATCGGGATCGGTTTCGACGCCTGGATGCTGGTCCCCGGATGGGTCCGCGGACAATCCACCCCCGAATCCACCGGCGTCTCCCTCGAACACGTCGCCGACCACATCGACCACATCTGCCAGATCACCGGCTCATCCGCCCATGTCGGGATCGGATCCGATCTCGACGGCGCCTATGGTTTTGAACAAACCCCGCGGGATGTCCCAAGCATCGGCGAGTTGCCACACCTGGCGGATGTCCTCCGGAACCGCAGTTGGAACGAAGCGGACATCGCAGGCGTCTTCTCCGGCAACTTCATCCGGTTCCTGCGCCAGAACTGGAACCCGCGGGAATGAACACTGGAGCGGCGACGTCCGGTCGCCGTCCCCATCCCACGGAGCGGCGACGAGAGTTTTGGCTGAAAGCCGAGGCGTGGGCGACGAGTCCCTCAGTATGGGACAACGAACGAACAACGAAGGATTTCAGCCAAAGATCCGTCGCCCGAAGGGTTCCTGCCCAGGAGTGCATTGGAGGAACCAAAGTCAGTCAGTCGATGGAGCTCGGTTGCCCGTCCCAATATCGGAGATCGAATCTCCTGCGCGGGACCAGCACCCCTGTTTGTTCTCAGACCGGCGCTCAGCCCCGTCGGAACACCTTGTGCACCGCCGCCTGATCCGTGGGTTGGATCAGGATCTCATCGATGCACACATGCGGCGGACGCGATGCCATCCAGACCATGGTCTCGGCCACGTCCCCGGCCTGCAACGGCTCCACCCCGGCATACACCGCCGACGCCCGGGTTGAATCCCCCTTGAACCGCACCTCGGAAAACTCCGTCTCCGCCATTCCCGGGTCCAGCGATCCCACCCGGATCCCCGTCCCGTTCAACTCCAGCCGCAGCGCCTTCGTGATCGACCGTTCCCCCGCCTTCACCCCGCAGTAAGCCGCCCCGCCTTCATATGCCGTCCGGCCCGCGACGGACCCGACATTGAGGATCCAGCCTCCCGCATGGTGGGGAATCAACGGCAGCAGGGCCCGGGTCACCCGCAGCAATCCCAGGAAGTTCGATTGCACCATCGCCTCCCAGTCCGCATCCCGCGCCGTCGCCACCGGATCGATTCCATGGGCTCCGCCCGCATTGTTGATCAGCACATCCACCCGACCCGCCGTTTCCCGTACCCATCCGGCAAAGCCATCCACGCTCGCGGTATCCGCCACGTCCAGGCGCCGGGCATGGGCCGCCATCGCCCCCGCCGCACGCGCCTCCTCCACCACACCCGCCAACCGATCCTCCCGACGCGCCCCCAGCAACACCCCGCACCCCTCCCGGGCAAAGGCAACCGCCGCCGCCGCGCCAAACCCACTCGAAGCCCCCGTCACCACCACCCATCGTCCAGCCAGTTTCATCGCCCCCATCAAACCCGGATCAGCCCCTCTCACGCGATCCTCAATCCGTGCGGGTGAACGTCCTTCCCCTGCCAGGGAAATGGCAGCGGAAGTCAGGGCCGTTTGGACCAGATCTTCGAGGCCAGGGTGTCGAGTCCGGTAAAGGCAATGGGGAGGTCGGAGAGGGTGCTCTTGCCGACGCAGCAGACTCTGCCAAGCCAGACAATGGGTGCGAGCTCCCACGAAGCTTGGATCCGTTGAAGCCGGAGGAGACGTTCGAACATGAAAAACCGATTTTACATTGGGTCGGACCAAATGGCAGATCTGGTTTCGGAATGCGTTCGCTCCCCACCATGGCCTGGATCCATCCGTTTCGCGTCATCGGGAACGCCGTGCCGCCGCTGGTGAGCGAAGCGGTTGGCATTGCCGCATTGAATCAGACTTAGCCGGAACGATTCAGTTGGGAGGGAAGTGGCGGCGCAGCAGATTCTTTC
>CAZDYB010000699.1:0-2620 GCA_964509045.1 uncultured Akkermansia sp. | reverse complement strand
CACGCCTGCTGCAGATTCCTCGCCGCCACCAGGCAACTCGTCGTCGTCAGGGAAATCGCCAACATCGGCCAGAGCGCCACCAGCGGAATCATCACCCCGTTCAAGATCAATCCACCCCTCCAACCCAGCCACCGCGCCAGTGGATTCCCTTCCAGCTTCAATCGCGGCGTCGCCACCCAGGTCGACAACAGGTCCGCCCCACGACCCAGTGCCGCCGCCCCCATCCCACACCACCAGATCCACTCCCCCGGGGTCACCCATCCGTCCACCGCAGGCCACACCGGACTCATCCGACCCTCTTCACTCCGTAGATCGACTCCGGATCCTCCAACCGCTCCTCAACCTCAATCCATCCCGCACCGACCGCATCCACCGACCGGAAAAAACAGGATCGAAACCCCTCATGACATGCCGCCCCAGTCTGCTCCACCTGGATCAACAGGCAGTCACCGTCACAGTCAAAGGCCACATCCCGCACCACCTGCACATGGCCGCTGCTCTCTCCCTTCATCCAGAACTTCTTCCGCGACCGACTCCAGAACCAGGTCCGTCGCGTCTCCAGGGTCTTCTCCAACGACGCCCGATTCATCCACGCCATCATCAGGACCCGGCCCGTCCGATGATCCTGGATGATCGCCGGCACCAATCCGTCCTCCGTCCACTTCAGCTTGTCCCAGAATGTTGTCTCCATGACGTCGTATCGCTCCCAACACCCCCACTCTCCCCGTCGGGCGTCCCCAGTTCAACCCCCGCCACGCGATGGCAACAAGGTGAACAGCACCGCTCCGATGATGCAGCCAAACGCCGCCAGATGGTTCCACTGCGGCCGGACCCCGAAATAGAACAATGCGAATCCAATGAACACCACCAGCGTGATCACCTCCTGGAGGATCTTCAGTTGGTAGGGTTCATAGACCGAACTCCCCAGGCGATTCGCCGGAACCATCAGGCAATACTCCATGAATGCGATCCCCCAACTCACCAGGATCGCCTTCCACAAGGGCGATGCCTTGTACTTCAAATGCCCATACCAGGCATAGGTCATGAACACGTTGCTCATGAACAGCATCGCCACCGGCACCAGCCAGTTCTTCATGTCATCCCCCCAATACCAACCCGTCAGGCAAGGCGCACCGGTACACCGCGGGCCGCCAGATAGCGTTTCACGTCGCCCACCGTGTAGGTCCCGAAATGAAAGATGCTCGCCGCCAATACCGCATCCGCTCGTCCCGCATCCAACACCTCCGCCAGGTGTTCCAATGTCCCCGCACCGCCGCTCGCCACCACCGGAACCCCCACCGCCTCGCCCACACGCCGCGTCACTTCGATGTCGAATCCCTTCCTCGTTCCATCCGCATCAATCGAGTTCAGGACGATTTCCCCAGCCCCACACAACACCGCCTCCCGCGCCCACTCCACCGCGTCCCGCCCCGTGGACCGCCGCCCGCCCGCCGCAAAGACCTCCCATCGCTCCCCTTCTGTCCGCTTGCAGTCAATCGACACCACGATGCACTGACTTCCATATTTCTCCGCGCCGGCCCGGATCAATCCCGGATCCGCCAAGGCCGAAGAATTGATGCTCACCTTGTCCGCGCCCGCCTTCAGCATCGTGCCCATGTCCTCCACCGTCCGTATCCCGCCACCCACCGTCAGCGGCATGAAACACTGATCCGCCGCCCGCTCGATCACCCCCACCATCGAGGCCCGACCCTGTGCCGTCGCCGTGATGTCGAAGAATACCATCTCGTCAGCGCCCTGATCATTATATCGGATCGCCAACTCCACCGGGTCACCCACCCCACGCAACCCGCCCTCCTCAGCCCGTCCGAATTGTATGCCGCGCGTGACCTGGCCGTCATGGACGTCCAGACAGGGAATGACTCGTCGGGCCAACATGGGAATCACCTTGGGATCAAACGATTGCTCCAACCTCCATCCAACTCATAAACAACAGGCCCGCCCTGGGATGGGCGGGCCTCTTCTCAAGGTCTACAATGCCGATCTCAGGCTGGCCCGAACTTTCCGCCGGTGTTCTTGATGCCCTTGTCCGTATAAAGAAGCGTGCTCAGTGAGTTGAGCGGGTCCTTCGCGGCAAACACATAGCCAAGCTTCTGTACCCCGGCCAAAACCTCCTGACGGGTCAGCGGACGTGCCTTGGTCACCGCCAATACCGCATCCCGAAGTGACATCGGGTTCTTCGCACGCTTGCCGGCGCCGCGACGGGCCCTTGCCGGCGCCGATGCCGGTGCCGGCGCCTTCGCCTTCACCGCAACCACAGCCTTCTTGCGCCCGGGCTTGCCCTTCGCCACCGGCACAGCCTCGATCACCGGGGCGGCCGAAGCCACAACCTCGGGACCAGAGACCGTTCCCAGCGCCTTGTTGATCTCCGCCAATCGGGCTTCCAACTCCGCCCGATCCCGCAGCAATTGCTCACGCAGCGAGACGAACTGTTTCAACTTTTCGTTTTTCATGAACCAAGCTTCTTACTGTCACAAAGTCGGGAATTATACAAGCATCGTGTGCTGCTGAGGTCAGCATCCTGACTCCACAGATCACCCCGGAACCCATCTTTCCGACATATAGGATCCAGTCCTGGCATCAATCCCCTCCCGCACCACGC
>CAZDYB010000698.1:0-2628 GCA_964509045.1 uncultured Akkermansia sp. | reverse complement strand
CCCCGCCCCGTTCGAGCAACCGCTGCACGGCATGCACCGCACGGGCCAACTCCGCGTCGATCGCCGTCCCCACACCTTCCACCCCATCCCAGAGCGCCGGCAATTGGCCGGGCTCCAACGCCGACACCGTTTCCCGGAAGACGGTGGCCCGCGCGGCACTGTCGAAGCCCGGGGCTCCGAACACCCCATCCAGACTCCGGGCCACCGCCTCCTGATCCGCCGTCGTCCATTCCGAAGGCGACTCCACGGGATCCGGGATCGGACCCGGTTCCAATTCAAAGGTCAGCACGTGGGGAGTTGGACCCGTCGCCACCGCCCATTGCCCGCCGGCGAGGGGTTGCAGACCCACGGTGACCGTAACCCGACCCAGGGCCCGTTCGCCGCGGCAAGCCAGACCGACCTCCACTTCCCTCCGCAACACTGCCAATGCCTCTCCCAATCCTTGCACCGGTTGAAAGGACCAAAGCCCCGGGTGACGCGCAATGCCCGTCCGCGATTCTTCGGGGGGGATGGGAGCCTGTCCCCGGTCCCGACGCCCGGTCCAGGCCCCGGGCACGGGCCCGCACCCAACCTCCCTTGCCAACTCCTCACCCCTGTCTTCGGGCGCCTTGACCCGTGCACGGTCCCGGATAGGATCCGCTGGTTCACAGCCAAGCCCGGGTATGGCCCGGTTCCCATTGGGACCGGGCCGTTCCGTGGCAACCAATTCGCACAGGAAATTCGATGAGTGATGCAGCAGTCGCCACCTCCGCGGGTGGCCAACCCACGGTCTCCAGGATCTCGGAGGCCGTCATTCGGATCGCGGGCAACTCCCAGGACGGTATCCAGGCCATCGGCGGGTTTCTCGCCCGACTCGCCGGGCGAAGCGAACAGGAGGTCATGACCTTCATGACCATCCCGTCCACCATCTCGGGCGGTCCCTCCATCTTCCAGGTCCGGATCGGATCCGGCGAGGTGCTCTCGTCCGGTGACGAGGCCGACATGTTGCTCGCCTTCTACGACCACAGTTATCTCAACCACATCGGCTCCCTCAAGAACGGCGGGATCGTCCTGTACGACTCCGACCACCTCAAACCGGAGTCCATTCCCGCCGAGAACCTGTCCCGTTACCGGCACATCGGCGTGCCCATCTCCGCCCTCACCATCGAGGCCATCGGCGGCACCGGCCGTGACAAGGGCAAGAACGTGTTCGCCCTGGGGCTCCTGGCCCGGATGTTCGACCTGAACGTCGCCAAGCTGCATCGGCTGTTGCAGGAACGCTTCACCGGCAAGGATCCCAAGATCGCCGAGACCGCCCTGAACGCCTTCAACGCCGGCTACCATTACACCCTCGCCACCGCCACCGAACTCTATCAGTTCAAGCCTGGCGAAAACGTCGGCCAGGCCCAGGTCGTCATGAGCGGCAACGAAGCCCTTGCCTACGGCCTCATCGCCGCCGGGGTCCGTTTCGGTTCCGGTTATCCCATCACCCCCTGGTCCGACATCATGGAACTGCTCCGTCGCGAACTGCCCAAGTACGGCGGCACGTTCCAGCAGGCCGAAGACGAGATCGCCGCTGTCTCCATGGCCATGGGCGCCAGCTGGGGCGGTCGGGTCGCGGTCACCGGCTCGTCCGGCCCCGGCATCTCCCTCAAGACCGAGGCCATCGGCTGGGCTTCCATGGCCGAAATGCCGCTCGTCGTCGTCGATGTCCAACGCGGCGGTCCCTCCACCGGCATGCCCACCAACATCGAACAGTCCGACATCAACATCGCCTGCTTCGGTGGACACGGGGACAGCCCCCGCGTCGTCATCGCCCCAGCCAATGTCGAGGACTGCTTCTACTGCGCGATCGAGGCCGTCAATGTCGCCCGCAAGTTCTCCACCCCGGTCATCCTCCTCACCGATCAGGGCATCGCCACCCGCATCGAGGCCTTCCGCGAACCCGACCTCCAGAAGATCGTCCAGGACATCTCCCCGGACCTGTCCCCGGTCTCGGAGCATAAGCCCTATGACCTGTCCGCACCGGACGGCATCACCCGCCACATCGCACCCGGCACCCGGGTGGCCAGTGGCAAGTACCCGGTGGTGACCGGACTCGAACACGATGAACTCGGGCATCCCACCGGCTCGCCCAAGTTGCACGTGCAGATGACCGCCAAACGCCGCAACAAGCTCAGGAAACTCGCGGCCGAGATCCCCACGCCCACCGTCTACGGCCCCGCCGAAGGCCAGGTCCTCCTCGTCAGCTGGGGATCCGCCCAGGGCCCCTGCCAGGAAGCCGTCAAGATGGCCCGCGCCAACGGCGAAGCCTTCTCCAGCATCCACATCAAGTACATCAACCCCCTGCCCAACGGCCTGGAGAAGATCTTCGAGGCCTTCCGCCACGTGTTCGTCGTCGAACTCAATGACGAAGGCCTCTATGGCATCGGCCAGTTCGGCAGCATCCTGCGCGCCCGGTACGCCGATCCCAGGATCCGCGGCATCAACAAGTCCGACGGGCTCACCTGGAAGATCAGCGAGATCCTCAGCCGCGCCCGCGCACTCACCCAGCACAGCACCAACGTCTGAACCCACCCGTCCAAACCCCTTTTCCCACAAGCTATATGAGCGAAATGGCCATTCCCTACGCCGTGCTGCCGCGCGGTG
>CAZDYB010000697.1:0-2632 GCA_964509045.1 uncultured Akkermansia sp. | reverse complement strand
TGATCCATACGTGGGTGTACTCCCCGCCCAGAATGAGATTGAGGAAGCGTTGGAGACTTTCGACGCTGTGCCAAGGTGGACGGGGGCGAAGCAGGCGAAACTTTGGAGCTCCCCACTCAGAATCCGGCATGGGGGTGTCGCCATCGAAGTTGATGGCAAGGATGTCGATCCGTTCGAAGTGAGGGGCCCATCGACGCAGTAGCGCTTGGGCAACCCGGCCGAAGCCGGTGTTGACCGTCGGGCTATCACAGAGTCATAGGAGTTTTGGTTTCATGGTTCAGTCGCCAACGATGCCCTCTCCGAAGTCGCCCTCGCCGCCGCCACTGGCGCCGAGAGCGATCCAAATCAGGAATGCCACGTAGGCGTAGATCTTTGAGTAGGCGATGTCCTTTCGCCCCCTCGCGAGGAATTGCCGGAACCCATTTCGGGTGCGCAGTTCGCTGCCGTCTTCGCGGACTGCAACGGTCACAGCGAGGATTTCCTTGCGCCCTGCTTCGAGGTTTCGCAGTACCCAACGCATCTCCTCGCTCACGGCCTCAGCCTCTTCTCTGGGCATCTCCGATATCGGGGGCGGTTCACCAATCAGTCCGGCCTCGATCGCGCCACGGAACTCCTGGTGCATGAAGTCATTGATTCCGTCACTGGAATCTACGGTGGGCCACACAGCGGACACACCCGAGTCCTTGGGTCGAAAGATGCTGACGATGGCTCTCCCAAGCGGAGCCTCCCGGTCGTCCCGCGTGATGAGAGGGACTCGTGTTTGTTCGGACCCTTCAATCACCTGCACCTGGGAGCGGAGCTCCCGGGCGACGAACAGTCCGCCGCCGCCGCCGTCCAACACCCACCCCGAGCAGCCGAAGCGATCCTGCAAGTGATGAATCACTCCCGCCTGCTGGCGGGCTGACTGGTTCCGGAGCACCCGGGCATAGACAAAGGATAGATCGAAGTCACTCGGCTGACGGATCATCTCTGGGTCCGCACCTTGCTTGAGTGCGGCACGCAGGATGGCGCCTGCCGCGCTGTCCGCCCGGTCGCTCTGGGCCGCGGCAGTATCGTACCCTCCAAAATAGCACACGGGTCTCATGCGTCGGGTACCTGCTCCCCTGGTTGACGTCCCAAGAGCGGTTTCACCCCCGTCCGACGTCCTACGGCTACCATCATCTCCACGCCTGCCTCGGTGTAGAGACCCAGCCCACTCTCCACCCAGAACCCCCCGGTCTTACATAGCACCTGGTCCACCTGACCCTTCGCCATGTCGGCCGCGATCCCGCTCTTCAGAATCGCATCGGTCCGATGGGCCGCCCGAAAGCTTCGCCCCTCGTGATTCGTGCTGTCTGACCAGTGCTTGTAGTTGAAGGTGATCACGCAAACGCGTGGGTCACCCGCCCGAATGCGCGATTGGAACGACCTATACCGTTGAAAGGACGGATGACTCCGGGTCTCCGCATGGCCCATGAACTTCAGGTGATTGCACCAGAGGGGATGCTCTGCATTGAACGACGCTGTTCCAGCTGCCCGACCTATCAGCTCCGCATTGATTGCGTCCCCGGCGGCGTCAAACTTGGTCCACTCCTCAAAGATAATCGTGTTGAACCGGCGACTGGCTTGGTTGGATGACTCGTTCTTGATGTCAGGCGCCGGCATCGAAATTGTGCCGCCGCTTCGGAATCGGGCAGTCCACGATGAAGGCCCCTTCCGGTGACCCTGCCGGGGAGCTTCACCTTCGCCGACATCGCCCAGGTTCGCCCGAAAGATCGGGCGGCGGATTTTGCGGAAGAGCGTCCAGTAGGGGTCCTTCCCGACCTGGACATTATGGAAATACACCCCGACGTCCTGCCCGCCACTCAGGTTGGGAAGGAGCATCGCGCGAAGGCACGCATATCCAAAATCGACGAAGGTCTTGCCGGTCGAGATCCCGGACGAATCCATCACCTCGGGGACCCACCACATAAGCTTCAGCCGGACACGTTGAAACACATCCAGCTCACGCTTGAAAACCCACCGATATGCCAACACCGGATCACACAGAAAATCCTCAACCATCCCTTGGGTCAGGATCAGGTGCCGCGGGACACCGGGGATATGGATGTCGACAGCCATGTCAGCTCTTGGGGCCAGGGATTAGAGCAGGAAATTCACCGGCTGGCCCATCGTCCAGGAAGTCGGGCACGGCAACAGATTCCTCTTGGGTGAGGTTCTGGCGCGCTTCCCGTTCGTCTGCTGTCCATGCCGCCCGGACGCGCTTGAACTGACTGGGCGTGAGATTCGGTTTCCAGTCCCGATTCCATAGGTGCTGACGCGCCATATTGACGTACAGCACGATGTCGGGCCGGTACTGGGGATCAGGCATCTGCCGAGACCCATTCAGAAGGATTTGGATCTCCGTCGAGGTGAAGAACCCGTCGACCAGCGTGGCGTCTCCGCTGACATGATACTCTTGCAGGATTCGGATCACATCGGCCACGACTCCTTGGAGGGTGACCCGACCGCTTACAGCCCCCATCCAGGGGGCAAGGTCGTCCAGCTGTTTCAATAGTTCGGCATACGACTCCTGTTCACTCGAGAGCTGTTTCACCAGCTCGACCGTTTCTTTTCCGGCCGTCTGCATGTCAGTGCTGAGGAGCCGGACCTC
>CAZDYB010000696.1:0-2634 GCA_964509045.1 uncultured Akkermansia sp. | reverse complement strand
GCCTGCAATCGACCCACTCGCGCCAGTTCCCTGCGGGCATCGACCGGCTGATCCGCCCCGGGACAGAAGAGGACGCGTGGTCGGGCGGCCAACCCATTGTTCAGGAGCAGTCCGAGACCCACCGGGACACCGGATTGCAATGACAACAGGCTGGTGGGCGTGCCGCTGGATGGATAGAAGCTCGCCGGACTGGTGAAGGGTGGCGCCTTGGGACCGTAAGGAATGCGTCCGTCATGGTCGGAGGCGTAGGTCTGGATGGCGATGCCCACCTGACGGAGGTTGGAGATGCACGCGGCACGCCGGGCGGCAGCCTTACCATTGGCAAGCGCCGGCAGGAGAAGCCCCGCCAGCACGGCAATGATCGCAATCACCACCAACAACTCCACCAGCGTGAAGCCCGGCACGCCGGACCTATTCCGGTGGCCAGCCCTGAAGCCTGAAGAATGCATTGGTTTCCGGCTCCACAGGCACTTCCAGCGCCAATCCCTCACCCGTTCCCACCATCTCGATCCCGTAGGGTTCGCCCATCCCCGGATGGTCCGACCGATACAACCGATACCGCCAACCCGTAAGCGACTCCCATCCCAGACGGATCCCATTCTCCGTCCTGGAAATCGTCAACTCCGGTCGAACCTGCGGCACCCGCACCAACCGCAGGGCGTCCACGTTCCAATACCCACCTTCCAGTTCCGGCGTCACCGTGGAACGTACCTCGATCGCCAAGGGTTGCCCGATCGCAGGGTGACCGCCCGGGACCGGTGACGAAACGAACTCGAACGTCCGCATCCGGGTCCGACCGGGAAAAAGTCCGACCGAATTGGTCACGGTAAACGACGCCACGGTCGTCCGTTCCGCTCCCTCGCCCATCGCCTGGACCCGGAAGCTGATCGGTACCATCGCCTTCATGGCACCGCCACCCCCCAGCACATCCAGCGTGAGCCGATAGGTGTCGCCCTCCTGGACCCGGGCGGCGGAGATTCCATCACCCGCCTGCACCCGTTGCCACACGCCATTGTCCGGCACCGCGAACACCCACATGGATTGGCGCCCCTTCAGGTTCTCCAGGTGATCCAAACTGCCAGGCGCTGAATTGGCGAAGATCCCGGTCAACTGGTTCCACAGGAAACCTCCCTCCTCCACATAGCCATCCGGCTTGGGAAAACGTTCCCAGGAATCAAGGAGCAGGGTCACGAAAGCGGTCTCCGGGACCTCGAACGAATCGTTCCGGATGCCCAACACCTCGTCCGCCCCCAGACAGGCACACCCCGCACCGGCGAAAAGGGTCAAACCAAGCCGCGCCGCCCGTTGGATCATGCCGTTCTTCAACATCAACGGGGAAGATCAGTGCCGCGATTCCGGCGATTCAGTCGTGTCCACATCAGCAGGCCACCCGCCCCGATCCCGAGCAATGCATAGGTGCCGGGTTCCGGAACAACCGCCGCGCTCAACCGCACGTTGTCGACATTCCAGTAGCCCACCCCCGCACCGGAAGCCGACACCACCTGGATGCCGATGGGCTGCCCTGCCCACGGATCCGAAGCCTCCACCGTTGGAACCGTCAGCGAGTAATCCACCACCAACGCATACGTCGGAAATGCACTGGCCGAATGCAGCACCGTCGTCGCCCCGATCGATACCGGGTTGAGTCCGTCCATGTAAAAAAGCCCGAGCTGGAATGCGGTGCCCTCTGGCATCCCACCACCACCCCCCACCAATGCCACATTCAGCTCATAGGCCATCCCGGCCTCAAACGAGGTCGACAACACCTGCGTCAACCCGGCTCCCGGCAACGCAAACACATACAACGCCTGGTTGCCGTCCAGATTCTCGATGTGGCTGCCCGAACCCGGCGCCGTATTCGCAAACACCCCCGACAATTGCCCCCACTCCACCCCGCCGGTCAGCGCCGGATCAAACCAGGACGGCGTCGGCGTCTTCTGCCAGATATCCACGAGGGGACTGACAAACCCGGTCGACGGCATCTCGAAGGAACCATTCGGCACCGGGATCGCTGCGGCCTGACCAACGGAAGCCAGCAGCACGCTGGCGGCTAGGCCAACGAGGCCCGGAATACGGATCGGTAAATGCATCATTGGTCCGAGACTGGCGAATCCTGACATGGTTTCAAGCGGTGTCTCGCTCCTCGGTCAACCCGTAATCCAAGGCCAACCATCCCGCGTCAGGACCCTCCAGCCAGCACCCCCACTTTCCGCCTTCCCGCACCCCGCCTCCCTGGGTTAGCCAACCCCATGCCCCCGGCACGCCCCTGCATCTACCAACTCTTCCTCCGCCAGTTTTCCAACTCCCATCCCTCCACCCAACCCCACGGCACCCTCGCCCGGAATGGCGTCGGAAAGTTCGCCGACATCAACCCAGCCGCCCTGACCTCGCTCCGAAATCTGGGGATCACGCACCTCTGGCTTCTCGGCGTCCTTCGACAGGCCACCGGCACCGCCTACCCAGACCTGATGCTGCCAGCCGATGATCCCGATCTCCTCAAGGGCGTCGCCGGTTCACCCTTCGCCGTCCGGGACGTGTTCGATGTCTGCCCCGACTACGCCCACAACCCCTCCCGTCGCCTCCACGAGTTCCAGCAACTCGTCGATCGCATCCACCAGCACCACCTCCACGTGA
>CAZDYB010000695.1:263-2646 GCA_964509045.1 uncultured Akkermansia sp. | reverse complement strand
CTCCCCTGACCTACCAATGGCGTCTCAACGGCGTGGCTTTGGCGGGGGCAACGAATGCGACCCTGACGATTCCTTCGGTGACGTTGTCCGATGGCGGAAGCTACACCGTGGTGGTGGCCAATGAGGCCGGCAGCGTCGAGTCCGCGCCTGCCTTGCTGGAGATCGAAGGGCTGCCGGCGCTGGCGCTCGTGGACAACTTCGCGGACCGGCAGCGCTTCGAGGAGCCAAACTTCCTCGGCACGACCAACAACCTCGTCGCCACCGGCCAGACCAACGAACCGCGGCACGCCGGCAAGGTGGGAGGCAAATCA
Organism: uncultured Akkermansia sp.; assembly: GCA_964509045.1. Lineage (GTDB taxonomy): Bacteria > Verrucomicrobiota > Verrucomicrobiia > Limisphaerales > UBA9464 > UBA6176. The sequence goes on along the minus strand of CAZDYB010000695.1, from coordinate 2,335 downwards.
CTCTGGCTGACGTGGCGGGCACCAGCCTCCGGGGTGGCGACGTTCCGGACGGTGGGCAGCAGCTTCGACACCTTGCTCGCCGTCTACACCGGCACGGCCTTGGACAACCTGGTGGAAGTGGTCAGCGACGAGGATCGCGGCGGGTTCCTCACCAGTGAACTGCGATTCAATGCGGTCGCCGGCACGGACTACCATGTCGCGGTGGACGGCTTTGCCGGGGCCGCCGGCCTCGTGGTCCTGGGCTGGGAACTGGACGCGGCAGCGCCCGTCCTGCCCATCCTCACCGGCCAACCGGCGGACGTCCTCACCCGGGCGGGCCAACCGGTGAGCTTCCAGGTAAGCGCCGGGCCAGCGGGCGTGGGCTATCAATGGTCCTTCAATGGCCAACCCTTGCCTGGAGCCAACAGCCCGACCCTGACCCTTCCCGCAGTGACCCCGGCCCGGGCCGGCCAATATCGGGTGCAGGTCACGGCTCCCAGTGGAGCCACCCTCGACAGCCGGGACGCACTGCTGGAAGTGGCGGCCGCAAGCGATGGGGAACTGGGCGGTCTCTCGGCCGAAAAGCTAGCCGACCTCTTTGCTGACGACCCCGTCGAGGCAGGGGCCGGACGGGCGGCCAGGCCCAGCGCCGCGGGCTTCACCAGTCTCGCCGTGGGTGTGCCCGGCACCCGTTTCCTGAACCTCGCCGGCTCCCTCAGCGAGCCAGGCGATCCGGTGCCGTGCGACGTCATCGTGACCGCCTCCCGCTGGCTGCGCTTCCGCGCAGCAACGCCCGGAACCGTCATCCGTGTGGCCACCACCGACGCCGCCTTCGACACCGTGCTGGCGGTGTTCACGAACCGCTTCAACCCGGCGCTCATTGTCTGCAACGACGACTCCAACGGTGGGCGGAACAGTCAGGTGACCTTCACGGCCGCCGCTGGGGTGGACTATCTCGTCATGGTGGCGGCCAAGGGTGCCGAGGTGGGCGTGTGCGGCGTTGCATGGGTGGCGGCCGCCAGCGGCGTGACGGCCAACGACAATCCACTGGGACTGGATGTCACTGGGATCCAGGACGGCCACTTCACCTTCCGACGGGTGGTGCTCCCCGGCCTGTATGAGATCAACCGCGGGCCCGCCCTGGAGACACTGGCCCCGCTCCAGCGGCTGCGGGTCCGCTCCGGCCTGCTCGACTTCCGCGACCCCGAACCGGCTTCGGACGACATCCGGTTCTACCGTTTCAACCTCACCCAATGAGTGTCCAATCCTTGAAAGGCCCCGTTCCCTGGGCAACGGTTCCCCGGGCGGCGGTCTGGAAGCGGATCTTGCCCCCGCGCCTGACCGGGACACGGGCGAGACATTCACCCACTCAGGGAAACAGACACGGACCCCTATTGCGGCCGGACCCAAGACCGATTCAGACCACCTCTAAATCAGACCCATCATGAATACTGGAAATCAAAACAAGCCGGACGGTGCCCAACAGAAACGCCTGCTCGTCAGCATGGTCAACGACACCGTCGCCTCCTTCGCCGGTGAAGGAATCGAGGCCGATGATCTGCCACTGAACAAGGCCGCCGTCGCGGCTGCCGCGTACCACTACACGGTTGGGGTGCTCCGCTCCCAGGAGATCGCGGGGCGGGTCAAGATCGATCCGGCTTTTGCCATCTGGCGCAAGCACGGTACGCCCACCGTGGAAGACCTGATCCGCGTACGCGAGGAACAGTCGGAGATCCTTCTCCGGAGCGTGGTGGAAGCCCTGGGCTGGTCCTGGAATGTTTCCCTGCGCAGCCAGGTGACCGGCATGGAAACCCTGGCCTATGCGGAGAAAGTGGTGGCGGGGCGACAGAAGGAATTCAAAAGCCAGGCGGAGGTCGAGGCGGAAGCAGTTAAACGGATCGCGGCGGCAGCAGCGGCAGACCTCACCGAGTGAAGAGCGAACGTCATTGCCTTTCAGTGACGGATCACCCCCGTCACGCGTCACCGGGTGACAGGTTCTGGGCCAGTCCTGCGGATTCCTCGGCTGGATCCATTACAGCAATGCCAACTCTCGGTTCCGCCCCCTTGGCCCCTCGCAGAACGAGGGAAGCCCA
>CAZDYB010000695.1:0-253 GCA_964509045.1 uncultured Akkermansia sp. | reverse complement strand
ACCTTCCCCGTGGTCCCTCGGTAGAACTGGGAGGACAAGAGGCTTATGAGGCTACTCCACATTCATTGGACCTGGCTGCGGGCGGGCCTGGTGTTTCTGCTTCCACTCTGGATGGAGGCCGCCGAACCGGAGTGGGAGGCGGAGCTTCTGAGCTTCGAAGGAGAGGTCCGGATCATCCGGGCCGGCGCCACGACTGCCGATCTTGCACCACCCAACCTTTCCGAGACCAACCGGTTCTTCGTGTATCCAGGTG
>CAZDYB010000694.1:724-2654 GCA_964509045.1 uncultured Akkermansia sp. | reverse complement strand
TCCCGGCATACGGCGATCCTTTCGTGGCCTCCGTCACGAGGGCATTCACCCCTCTTCACCCCCGGCATGGACAAGGGCTGACCCGCGGATCGCCGCCCGTTCCGACTCCGGTTTCCTGCGCCACGCGGACACCATCACGGCCATGCGCGGGTTCTTTGCCCAGCGTTCCTCGTGTCGCGCGATGAAGTCCCAGTAGAGGTAATTGAAGGGACAGGCGTCGGGACCGGTTTTCTGATCGGGATCATATCGGCAACCCTGGCAATGGTTGCTCATCTTCCGGATATAGGCTGACCCGGCCGCATAAGGCTTGCTGGCCATGAACCCGCCATCGGCGAACTGGGACATTCCCAGCACATTCGCCGCCATGACCCATTCGTGGGCATCCACATACATCTCATTGAACCATCCCAACGCCTGTCGCGGTTCCACTCCGCGCACCAGCAGGTAGTTGCCCAGGACCATGAGCCTTTGGATGTGATGGTTGAACCCGGTGGCCAAAACCTGTTCCAGGCAGGACCGGACACATTTCATCCGGGTCTTCCCGCTATGGAACCAGGCGGGAAGCGATCCCATGGCTTCCAGTTCGTTCACCGATTCATACCCCGGCATGCGAAGCCAGTACACGCCCTGGATGAATTCCCGCCAACCGATCACCTGCCGGACAAAGCCTTCCACCGACGAAAGCGGGGCGTGTCCCCGTCGATACGCATCCACGGCTGCGTTCACGCATTCCAACGGTCGCAACAATCCGAGGTTCAGGGTCGGCGTGAGGATCGAGTGATGCAGTTCACCATTCCCCTCCACCATCAGGTCTTCATACGGACCAAACCCGGACAACCGTTCCTCGACAAAGTGACGGAGCCACTCCAGCGCCACGCGACGGGTGGTGGGCAGCCAGAAATCGTCCACCGCTCCAGGATGATCCGGAAAATGTTGCGCCACCGACCGGAGAACCTCCCGATCCAGGGCATCGGGAATCACCTGGGGACGGCTCCGCGGCAAAGGGCATCCGTCCGCCTGCCATTCGCGATGGGACCGGCGATTGTCATGGTCGAAGTTCCAGGCGCCTCCTTCCGGTTCGTCCTCAGGGGTCATCAGGATTCCCAGTTCGCGTCGAAGCCGGCGGTAATGGGTTTCCATGCGCAGGGACCGAGACGATCCAGCCCAGCGCCGAAAGACATCCCGGGACACCAGGAACTGGTTGCCCGGAATGGCTTCGATGGAAATGCCTACCCGCCTGGACCACACCGGCAACGCACTCTGGGTCGGTTCATCCGAAGGTTCCATCAGGCGGATCCGCGTCGGGCTCCATCGGGCGACGTGACGTCTCAGGGCAGTCTCATGATCCGGCGTGTCCTCAAAGCGATGATAATCCACCTGCCAACCCGCCGCTTCCAACTCCAGGGCAAAGTGTCTCATGGCCGACACGATCAAGGCCGAGCGATGCCGATGATACCGGCGTCGGGCCATCCAGGCGTGACTTTCCAGCAGGAGGACCCGGGCCGTTGCCGGGTTGGTCGAGGCCAGGGCGGTCTGATCGGGATACAATTGGTCCGGCAGGACCCAGATGGTTTCCACGGAACCATTCTGTGCCGGAAACGATTCCGGGCAACCCATGCTCCCACTCGCGGAGCGAGTTCTGACCTCGAAGTGTGGTCCCTACGCCGGAAGCGTTTCCGCAAGTGACCCTGCACTGTGAAGCGCACCCCGGCTCATGCGTGGGAATCAATCCATACCCCGGAGGAGTTTGAGAGTCTTCCGCAACCCCTCCGGGGTAGAGCTGCTCTCCTTTTCGTAACCCGGGGAGCGCTTCGCGACCCCGGGCTGATCGCTCTCAGCCCTCCAGGGTGAAGACGCCGACAATACCACCAAGGCGAGACCGTCGGGATGGTCGGCCGGAGCGCATATGGGTCGAACCTCTTTGCCATCT
>CAZDYB010000694.1:0-714 GCA_964509045.1 uncultured Akkermansia sp. | reverse complement strand
ATCATCGGCGCGCCGGTTGAACTGGCTGAACCCCGTGCCAGCAAACATCGGGAATACGCGACACGCCCGGGCGTGGCCCGGTCGCTGCCAACCCTGTAAACGGGAGGAATCCAATCCAACCCAGAAACCCGATCCCACTCATCCGTCCGTGTCGCCCCCGGCACAACACGCTCCCGCCAACTGGAAGCATTCCGCGCACAGAACTTCCTCACCCACCCGACTCCCACCCTCGCTCCCGCATCGGTCACAGCGAACCCCGGTCACCGCTCCGTCGGCCAACGGACGGGGTTCACCGTCACCGCACGCTTTTCCGGGATCCGGGTCAGGCATGGGATGGATCCTCCAACCGGACACACGATGCGACGTCCCGGGCCAGGAACTCGCAGCGATCAATCCGCAACCGGAGCTCGGCCCGGTGGGTGGGCTCGATGAAGAGGAGATTCTCCGCCAGCTCCAGTTTCCCCTCCATCCCACTTCCATCCCGCAATTCCAAACGAACCCTTCGCCCGATGGGCAACCCCGTGTCGCGCGCCAACTGCCGCTGCTGCACCGCGCGTTGCCGGCGCCAGGCCTCGACTCCGTCGGCTGCCGGGCGGTCAAAATCGATTTCGTCCTGGTCCATGATCAAAAGAATGTTCCATCCCCCTGCCCCGTCACCTCCGACCCGCTCCCATCCCCGATGGCCAACCCGGCATCGGGATGCGCAGCGCGACT
>CAZDYB010000693.1:0-2660 GCA_964509045.1 uncultured Akkermansia sp. | reverse complement strand
GGGTTGTGGGGATCGCGGAGCCTGTTGCGATTGCCGGCGGGACGGGTGGACGGGGAGGTCTGGCGGACGGGGTTTGTTCCGTTGGCGATCAACGCGGCGGCGCTGCAGTTGTTCCAGCAGTACGACGTCATGTACTGGCAGGCGGTGATCCCGGCGGGGGCATCGGAGGAATGGAGTTTGGGCTTCCGTTATCTGCCGGCGCAGACGGTGGGATTCGGCCTGACGCAATTCACGGTGCCGCTGGCGCTGGTGATGTTGCCGCGGGTGGCGCGGAGCGCGGCGAAGGGGGAGAAGAGCGACGGGTTGCGGTTGACGTTGCTGGCAACGGGAGTGATGGGCGGCTTGGCCGCGCTGGGATGCACGGTGCTGCCGAAGCTGCCGTTGCAGGTGATGTATTTCAGCGATCCGAGAAGCTGGGTGGCGTCGCCGCTGGTCCCGTGGTTTGCGTGGGCGATGCTGTTGTTCACGATGGGCAACGTGTTCCTGAACGATCTGTTTGCCCGGAAACGGTTCGGGGTGGTGTGGGTGGTGGTGGGAATCGCGGTGGCGTATGTGGGGACGTTGCAATGGATGAAGCCGTACCTCGTGTCCCTGCCGCCAGAGCTGGCCTATCGACGCGGGGTGCAGGTGCTGGCGGCGTTCATGCTGCTGCAATGCGGGACCGCGGCGGCATGGTCACGGATGGAATGGTTGAAGGCCGAACGGCGGGGATGACGCAGGGTCCATTCGCCTCCTTCGCCCCAAAGGGGCCGCGGCGTTGCCGACAGTGTCAAAAGTGAGGGCTGACCCGAATGGCGCTCTCTCCGCCCCAAAGGGGCAACCGCATACCAGCCCGGGGTGCAACCCTGGGGAATAGTACGCTCAGGGTTGCACGATGAGCGGATCGCCCGGGGCGAGGGCCTCAAAGTGTCGGCCATTGAAGGTCAGCAATTCGTCACATTGAGCGGCCCGCGCACCCATCAGATGGAGCGCCTCGTAAATCGCCCCGCTGCTCAGACCCCGATGAACTGTCAGGGCAAGAGCTTCCGAATGGTGCTTGGCGGTGAGCGGAACGATCTTGAAATGGGCGAGCACCGATTGCTGGAGCATCCGGTGGACATCGGCAGGTGGAAGCCGCGGCTTCAGTGGCAGCGCGGTCAGGGTGGCAAAGAGTTCTGCCAGGCCGTGAGTCGTCATCACCCCGTGAAGCTTCCCCTGCTGGACCGCCAACAGCCGGGGAAAGGCCCGGACATGGTACGGGTGCTGTTGCAGCAGCGCCGCGACCGTCGCGGAAGTGTCGAAACAGGCTTTCTTCATGACTCAAACCCCGCCGAGTTGCCGACTCCGTTGCTCGCGTTCCTTGTCCAGAAAGGCTCCGACATCCCAGGCGGTCGGGGGCAGTTCGCTGGTGCAGATCAACAGGCCGTCCTGTGAGGTCAGGGCTGAAGCGGGCTGGACCGGACGGAGCCGAAACCCGTCGGACTCCACCAAGACTTCCAGTTCATCGCCGGGAGCGAGCGCGAACCGATCCCGAATCGCTTTCGGCACCACCAGGCGACTCATCTTGTCCAAGGTCAGCTTCATGGCAGTCACGATGCCAGTGGCCAATCTGGGTGTCCAAGTGCGGCAGGGTCGTCCGTGACTCGCGCCTCCGCATCGGGACTTCACACCGACAACCGTGTCAGGGATCCCCGCCGTTGGCCGGGGGGGTGGGCTCAGCCGTCTCTACTGCATGGAAAAGGCTGTCATTCGTTTCATCCTGGAAAAGGCTGTTGAAACCACCGATGCCACGGATGACACCGATGGACAGGGACTTGAATGGAGATGCCCGCGCACCTGCGAGGTGAGGACCAGATCCGAACGGGACTCGGTGGTTCAGGCAACTCCGGGGATCTCCGAACCGCGAATCACACGAATCGTCATGAATGGATTGGATAAGGATTCCGGCGGCTCCGTCACCGGCATGCATTGCGGTCGGGTTCGAGCAAGCCGCCGTCAAGGCGGAACCGCCCCGGATGAGTCCTTCATGCATAACCGCTGCCTGGGATTCGCATCCCGGTCTTGGCCCGTGACGAAAACCCGGGTCGCGGACATCTTGACCCCATGAACGACGCTTCCGATTCCCTTTTCGAACGTCTTGGCGGTGCGACCGGAGTCTCCCGGCTGGTCGATGACTTTTATGGTCGCGTCCTCGGTGACCCGGAGTTGAGGCCCTTCTTTGCAGGTGTCCCCCTCGACAAGCTCCTGCGGATGCAGAAGGAGTTCTTCGGTGCGGCCCTTGGAGGCCCCGCTGAATACAGCGGTCGGGACCTTGCCCGCGTCCATTTTGGCCGCGGGATCACCCGGACCCATCTCACCCGGTTTGTGGAGCACCTGTTGGCCACCATGCAGGTGCATGACATCGACAGCCACTCGGCCGACCAGGTCGTCCAACGCATTGCCCGCTATTCCCACGACATCGTCGGGGAGGGCCAGTCGGACGGCTAGGCGGCCGGCATGCCCGGCGGGTCAGGTCAGGGGTCAGTCCTCACTTTTGACACATAAGGGAGGCATTCGGGACAGTCCCGTATTGTTGACAATTGAGGGTGCTCGGTCGTTTTGCCGTTCCTCTTCCACCACGTGCGGCGCCGGTGGCGTGACCAATCCTTCATGGACCGGACGCAGCGGTGTGACTTCCGACA
>CAZDYB010000692.1:0-2661 GCA_964509045.1 uncultured Akkermansia sp. | reverse complement strand
CCGAAGCGGTCGGCGCGGTCGATGATGATGGTGTTGGCGTTGGGGATATCGAGGCCGCTTTCGATGATGGTGGTGGAGACGAGGACATCGGCTTCGCCATTGACGAACCGGGTCATGATCCGTTCGAGGTCGTCGGGATCCATCTGGCCATGGCCGACGACGATGCGGGCGTCGGGGACGAGGGCGTTGAGGCGGAGGGCGAGGGCTTCGATGGAGGAGACGCGGTTGTGGAGGAAGAAGACCTGGCCACCGCGATTGAGTTCGCGCTGGATGGCATCGCGGATGATGCGTTCGTCGTAGTTGGTGACGATGGTTTCGACGGGGAGCCGGTCCTGGGGCGGGGTTTCGAGGGTGGAAAGGTCGCGGGCACCGGTGAGGGCGAGGTAGAGGGTGCGGGGGATGGGGGTGGCGCTGAGGGTGAGGACATCGACGGTCTGGCGAAGGATCTTGAACTGTTCCTTGTGGCGGACACCGAACTTCTGTTCTTCGTCGACGATGACGAGGCCGAGGTCCTTGAACTGGACATCCGGGGAGACGATGCGGTGGGTGCCGATGACGATGTCGACGGTGCCATTGGCGGCGGCTTCGAGGACGGCGCGTTGTTGTTTTGGGGAGCGGAAGCGGGAGAGGAGTTCGATGCGGACGGGATACTCGGTCATCCGGTCGCGGAAATGGTTGAAGTGTTGTTGGGCGAGGACGGTGGTGGGGACGAGGATGGCGACCTGTTTGCCGCCGAGAACGGCCTTGAAGGCGGCGCGGATGGCGACCTCGGTCTTGCCGAAGCCGACATCGCCGCAGAGCAGGCGATCCATGGGGCGGGGGTTTTCCATGTCGGCCTTGGCGGCGGCGATGGCGCGGAGTTGGTCGGGGGTTTCCTCGTATTCGAAGGAGGCTTCGAACTCGCGTTGCCAGGGGGAATCCTGGTTGAAGGCGTGGCCGGGGCGGGTGGCGCGGGAGGCCTGTACGGTGAGGAGTTCGGCGGCGAGATCGCGCACGGCGCGTTGGGCGTGGTCCTTGGCCTTGGCCCAACGGGAACCGCCGAGGGAGGAGAGCTGGGGACGGGCCTTGCCGGCGCCCACGTATTTGCTGACGAGATGGGCTTCGCTGACCGGGAGGTAAAGGCGGGGCGCCTCATCGCCGGGACCGGACGGGGCGTATTCGATGACCAGGCATTCCTGGCCGCCCTGGGAAGCCGGGGTGGTGTCGCGTCGCCGACCCTGGGAAGAAAGGGTCTGGAGACCGCGATAGATCCCGATCCCGTGCTCGATGTGGACGACGTGATCGCCTTCATCGAAGTCGGTGAAGTCGACCTCGAAGACCGAGCGGACGGCCTGGGCGTGCGGGGACTTGAGGCGGCGCGGGCGTTGGACCTTGTAACGGCCGTAGATCTCGGCGTCGGTGACGACGACGAGCCGTTCGGAGGGGACGAGGAATCCGCGGCTGAGGATGCCGAGATGGCAATCCGGGGCGGGTTGATCGAGGCCGAACTCGGACCAGAGTTCGCGGAAGCGTTGGCGTTCGCCTTCGTGCCCGCAGAAGACGTGGACGTGATGGGACTGGCGTTGCCACCGATGGAGTTGGGCGAAGAATTCGCGGCGTTGGGCTTCGGCGACCTGGGGATCTGGCAGGGCGGCTCCGATGGGGCGATAGGCGTCGAGGCTGGGCAACGCGAGATCGGCAACGTCCGTCGGGGCGGACTCAGAGTCGGGCGGATTGGATTCGGAGAGTTCGATCCGACGGATGCCACGGGAGTTGGCGTGGTCGAGGACGGATTCCCAGGGGAGGGTGAACGGGTCACCGGGTGGGATCTGTTGTTGATGTCGCAGGGCCTGGGCGTGCAGGGACTCGGGGTCGCACAGCACCAGCACGGCGTTGGCGGGGAGGAAATCGATGAAGGAACCGAGGTCGGACAGCGGTGGGGCCGGGGAGGCGTCGGCGGTGGGAAGACGATGGCGGGGGCGGAGGACACTGAGTTCGCCGGAGGGCGGGAGGACGACCTGATGGATGATCTCGCGGGAGGTCTGGGCCTGGGGATCGAATTCGCGGAGGGATTCGAGTTCATCGCCGAAGAACTCGAGACGGACGGGCCAATGGGCGGACAGGGGCCAGACATCGACGATGCCACCGCGCCAGGAGAGTTCGCCGCGGGCGGTGACCTGGGCTTCGGGTTCGTAGCCCTGTTCCTCGAGCCATTCGATGAGGTCGAGGGGATTGAGGGTATCGCCGCGGCGCAGGGTGCGGGAGCGGAGTTGGAGATCGGCTGGGGTGAAGGTCTTCTGGAGGAGGGCGATGACGGAGGTGACAACGAGCGGGGTGCGGGCTGGGGCGGTTGAGGAGAGTTGAAGGAGGGTTTCGAGGCGTTCGGAGATGATGTCGGCGTGGGGCAGTTTGTTTTCGTGGGGGAGGGTTTCCCAGGCGGGATGGAAGAGCGGCGCCGGGGTGGGTTGGAGCCAGGTGGCGAGATCGGCGTGGATGCGTTCCTGGGCCTTGAGACCGTCGGTGACGACGACGATGGGGTGGGAGGGGAAGGCGCGGTGGAGGAGGGCGACGAGCCAGGGAAGGGAGCCGGGGGAGATGCCGTGGACGGAAGTGGAGGGGGATTGGAGGAAGGTGGAGCGGACGGAATGGAGGAGGCCGGGTGGGAAGAGGGAATCGGGGGGT
>CAZDYB010000691.1:0-2669 GCA_964509045.1 uncultured Akkermansia sp. | reverse complement strand
TCGTCGCCGAGCAGGGGACCGGGCAGGGGGAGGTGGGCGCGCGGGGGGCTCAGGGTGGAGGTCATGGCCGAGTTCGGATCGAAGCCAATCGCGCCGGGACGGTAGCCACCCGACCCTTCACATGGCCCGTGCCCCCGGACAGCCCGGTCCGTCTGTGGCCGGATTCGACAGCGCCGGTCGTGCGGATCGTCTCGGTCGGCGGTATGGAAGCACCGGCGGATCCTCGGGCGGCGGCGTTCCTCGGGCTTGAGGCTGGAGCAAGACCGGCGGATCTGGCGCTGCCGTTCACCCGCGTTACCAACTCCGTGTTGGTCGAGACATTTCACCTCCCCACGAACGCCCTCGTGGAACTGCGGGTTGTTTCGATCCCGACCGGTGGCGACATCCGCGTGAACGCGATGTTGGCGGGGGTGGATCCGGGGAATCCTGCGCGGCTGACGTGGATGAAGGACGTGGTGATGCCCCCGGGCGTTCATGTCCTCCAAGTTCGCGCCGAAGCGCCGTGAACGCGGCATTCCCGACCTCTCTCCCCCCTCTTTCCGTGCCCCCGTTCCAAGTCTCGAAATGAATCCAATGAAATCCCTCATGCATGTCTCCCCTGTCGGGCTGAAACGATCGGTGCTGGCACTGGTCGCCTTGAGCGGCCTGCGGCTTTGTGCCCTGGACATTCCCTACGCGAACAAGGGTGTGGACGGAGTGTTTCATCCGACGGGAGGCCAGTACGTGGTGGACCTGTCGAAGGCGGTGACGGGGCGATGGGACGATCCGCAGTCGGCCCCCTTGGAACCGGGTGGATGGGGCGTGGGGATCTACGATCCGGAGAAGTGGGCGGTGGTGTTCAGGTTCAGTTCGGTGACGGTGCCGGCGGGGACGACGGTGACGTTCAAGAACCATCCCAGCCGCGCGCCGGTGGTGTGGCTGGTGGACGGGGATGTGACGATCCAAGGAGACGTCGACCTCGATGGAGCTCCGGGGGATCGGGACGTCGATCGCATCGTGCTATCGGAGCCCGGGCCGGGTGGGTTCAGGGGAGGTGATTACTCGATCCTTGGGGTTGCGCCGGTCAATGGACTTGGTCCGGGCGGCTCGTATGGAAATCCCAACCGAGGCGATCTTGGGTATGTCGGCAATCAGGGTGCCTCGTACGGCACCTACGGGAGCCTTGGGTGGGGTGCGAACGCGACGATTCCCCTGTACGGCAACAGCCGGGTGCTTCCGCTGATTGGCGGATCCGGGATCGGTGGAGATGCGAACAACCCGACCGCTGGGGGAGGCGGTGGTGGTGGCGCCATCCTGATCGCTGCCGCCGGCAGCGTGGAGATTGGGGCGGCTGGCCGCATCCACGCAAACGGGAGAGGGGCTGGAGTCGGGGCAAATGGTGGCGGCACTGGTGGCGCGATCCGCCTGATCTGTGAACGGTTGGTGGGCGGCGGTTTCGTCGAGGTGCTTGGCGGGGGCTACTCGGGGCATGGGCGCATCCGGGTCGAGGCGCATGAAACATCCGGTATGACGCGGTTCCGTCCCTTCATCTGGGCGGTTCCTCCAGACAACCCTGTTCGGATCTGGCCGGATGACTCTGCCCCCACGGTTCGGGTGCTCTCGGTCGATGGAGTGGCGGCACCCGCTGACCCCCGGGCCGAGGTGGTGTTTGCACTCAGCGGAGGAACGCGACCCGCCGATGTCGGGCTGCCGGCCGCCAGTTCCGTCAACTCGGTCACGATTGAGACTCTAAACCTGCCTACCAATGCCATCGTGGAGCTTCGTGTAGTTTCGATTCCGACCGGCGGCGACATCCGGGTCAATGCCACGCTTGCCGCGATCGACCCAGGCAACCCCGCTCGACTGACGTGGACGAAGGACGTGGTCATGCCTCCGGGAATCCACGTCCTCCAAGTCCGAGCCGAGGCCCCTTGATCGTTGTGCCATGAAACGCGTCCCGAACTCCGAAGCCGCCCAGTCGCGCATCTCCCTGTTGGGCGTCCTGTTCGCCTTCCTGCTGGCCGGGTGCGGTCTCCTCCTTGCCCAGCAACTGCGCATGGAGGGCATCCGCGTCCGGCCGGACAACCGGCCCGAGATCACCTTCGGCGGCACCAACGGGCACTATTACATCCTGCGCGAAGGCGACACGCTGACCGGGATCCTCTCCGCCACGGACGTCCTTCTTGGAACCAACGGGGCTGGCATCCTGCTCGGCCGACCCGTCGGGGTTGCCGAGGCCCGATTCTTCCAGGTGGAGGCCCGGACCTTGGAGGAATCCGGCGATCTCGACGGCGACGGCCTGCTGGACGTCTACGAACTCGTCCATCCGACGATCCTGAATCCGCTGGTGGCATCGGATGCGCTGGAGGACCCGGACCAGGACGGCTGCAACAACCTGTGAGGCGGCGGCGGGGACGAATCCGGCTCAGGCGGACCAGATCACCCGGCTGATCACGTCGCCGGCGCTGGGCGAGACGGGGGTGGCGGTGACGCGGGAGACGATCGTGCGTTTCACCCAACCGCTGTCGGCGGGCACGGTGCTCGACACCCGGCTCTTGTACGCGACGGCGGCGGGGAGGCGGATCCTTGGGCGGGTGGAGCTGAGTCAGGATCGTCGCACGGCCACCCTTTTCCATCTGGAGAACCTGCCGGCCAGCACCCGCGTACGGGTCGTGTTCGACGCCGATGCC
>CAZDYB010000690.1:0-2673 GCA_964509045.1 uncultured Akkermansia sp. | reverse complement strand
TGAAGCGCCCGAAGGCGATTTCAACCGCAACGCGGTTGTGGCCATCGACGGTCGGAGCCCCATGCGTCCCGGCGCAGCGATGTTGATGGAATTGCCGGCCACAACCGCCTTGCGGTTGGATTTCACGGGAATGTTCCCAGGGTAGGTCCTCGTTTCTCGGCCCAACCCTGGGCTCATTGCCGAAACGCCGTTGGCGTTCGTAGCCGGTGGGCGAGGAGCGAAACGAGGACGCCAATGCCTGCTGCGATCTCCTCTGTGCTCTCTGTGACCGCCGCCTTCTTCAATCCCATGCAGGCGCGCTGGGACCCATGGCGGGGCCCGGATCAAGTTGGTCCCGGCGACAGCCAGTTCGTCGTGGCCCACTCGCGGGTGCCGCTGGCAACCTTCCCCCATGTCGCCCCGTCTCCGGTTCCTTGGATGGATCGCCGCCCTGCTCGGCTTCACCGCCCTTCTCCGGGCTGATCCGCCGTTTCGCGCCGGGGCGCATGTCACCGACATCGCCCCGCCCCAATTTCCGGTCATCGTCAATGCCATGTTCACCGAGCGGTCCGCCGACAAGGTCGTGGATCCGCTCGTGGCCAAGGCATTGGTCCTCGATGACGGCTCGGTCCGGATCGCTTTCTGTGTCGTCGATTCCTGCATGGTACCGCGGGACCTCATCGATCAGGCCAAGGAACTCGCCGCCAAGGCCACCGGCATTCCCATGGATCGGATGCTGGTGTCCTCGACCCACACCCATTCGGCTCCCGCAGCCATGGCTTGTCTCGGCAGTCGGGTCGATCCCCGCTACGCCGCCTTCCTCCCCGCACGCCTCGCCGAATCCATCATCCAGGCCAACGCCCGCCTCGCTCCCGCCCGTGTCGCGTGGTCCGTCACCAACGACTGGAAACACACCTTCAACCGGCGTTGGATCCGTCGACCCGACCGCCTCATCACCGATCCCTTCGGTCAACCCAGCGTCCGCGCCCACATGCATCCCGGACATGTCAGTCCCGATGCCGTCGGCCCGTCCGGCCCGGTCGATCCCGGCCTGACCCTGCTCGCCATCACCACCCCCGCAGGCAAACCCGTCGCCGTCCTCGCCAACTATTCCCAGCACTACTACGGGTCGCCCCTTCTCTCCTCCGATTACTACGGCCGCTTCGCGCGGTACCTCGCCGATTCCCTCGGCGCCGATCCCGACTTCGTCGCCATCATGTCGCAGGGAACCAGTGGCGATCAGATGTGGATGGATTACGGCGCGCCGGCCCGTGACATCGGCTACGACGCCTATGCCCGCGAAATGGCGTCTGAAGTCGAAGCCCTGTATCGCCGCCTCGACTGGCACGGCCACGTCCCCATCCGCATGGCCGAACGAACCCTTCCCCTGCGCTATCGGACCCCGGACGCCGCCCGTCTCGACTGGGCCCGGAACCTCACCCGTTCCATGGGCGACCGGATTCCCGGCACCCTTCCCGAGGTCTACTCCTGGGAGGCCATTCATCTCCACGAACGTCAGCAGACCGAACTCAAGCTCCAGGCCGTGCGCATCGGCGGACTCGGCATCGCCACCCTGCCGAATGAGGTCTATGCCCTCACCGGTCTCAAGCTCAAGGCCCAGAGCCCCCTGCCGGTCACCATGAACATCTCCCTCGCCAATGGAGCCGAGGGCTACATCCCGCCGCCCGAACAACATCATCTCGGCGGCTATACCACCTGGCCCGCCCGCACCGCCGGACTCGAAGTCGAAGCCGAACCCCGCATCGTGGCCACCCTCCTTTCCCTGCTCGAAGAAGTCGCCGGACAACCCCGCCGCATTCCCACCGACGAACACGGCCCCTACGCCCGCGCCGTCCTCGACTCCAAACCCGCCGCCTTCTGGCGCCTCAGCGAGATGGTCATGCCCATCGCCCACGACGCCTCACCTCATTCCCGCCACGCCACCCTCGAAAACGGTGTCGCCCTTTTCCTGCCCGGTCCCGGCAGCGGTTCCGGCATCTCACCCGAACCCGCCCTCACCCTCTCCCGCTTCTCCGGTTCACAAATCAATCGCGCCATCCACTTCGCCGGCGGACGTCTCCGCGCTCCCATCCAACCCGGCGCCACCTATACCGTATCCGTCTGGCTCTGGAACGGTCTCCCCCACGAAGCCCGCGCCGTCACCGGCTACCTGTTTTCACACGGCTCCGATGCCACCCCCGACGCCCCCGGCGAACACCTCGGCATCGGCGGCACCCATTCTCCCGAAGTCTTCGGCCGTCTCTTCCTCTTCAACGGCAATCGCCACCACCAGATCCTCGCCGGTCGAACCCAACTCCTCCCGAAGACCTGGCACCACGTCGCGCTCGTCCGCGATCAATCCCGGTTCCGCGTCCATCTCGATGGCCATGCCATCCCGGAAATCAATGCCGACTTCAACCAGACCGAGACCGCGCCCGGTCGCGAGGTCTTCTTCGGCGGCCGTTCCGACAATCTCTTCGGACTCGAAGGGCGCCTCGACGAAATCAGCTTCCACGACCGTGCTCTCGCCCCAGCCGAAGTCGTTGCCCTGTTCAATTCCGCCGGCCTGCCCGCCGCCACCCCTCCTCCGGCCCCCATCCCCACTCCCGCCGTCATCCCTCCCGCCACCCAGCCGTTGTCTCCGACCGAATCCCTCGCCCGGATCCAGCCCCTGCCCGGATACCGTGTCGAACT
>CAZDYB010000689.1:0-2673 GCA_964509045.1 uncultured Akkermansia sp. | reverse complement strand
TGCGGTGATTGTGGACGACGAAGCCGTACGTTCCGTCGGGCGCGAAGACACCCAGGCCGGGGAAGTCGGAACTCAATTGCTGGTCCAGTCGTGCGAGTTCCCTCCACGTCACCGCGTCCCACAGCCGGTAACTGCGATTGTTTCCGGTGAGCAAGGTGCGGCCGTCGGGAGCGAAGCGGGCGAACCCACCCAGCGGTTCCAGTTCGCGGGGTTCGGAGCCATCCGCAAGATCGCGGATCCAGGTGCCGCCGCCCTTCCACAGGCTTGCCACCACGAAGCGCCCGGTCGGGTCACTGGTGACGTGGGCGAAGGTGGTCACCGTGCCGTGTTCGACCTGCTGGGCCGCGTTGGTCTCCCAGGGACGGATCAGCCAGGCGACGTCGTCGGCGGAGGCGGCGAGGGTCGTCCCGTTGACGCGGTGGATGCGACCGTTCACCGGCGTGTGCCTGCCGGGCGGTGCTCGCGTCAGCCGTTCCGCGTTGAATTCCCAATGGATCAAACCCTCCGTCGAGGCGGTGACGAGACGCGCCCCGTCCGGTGACCATGCCACACCTTCGACTCCGGGCAGCGGTTGTCGGGCGAGCGGCCGTTGAGTGGCCAGTTCCCAGACCATGAGATCCTGCCGGTTCACCCCTGCCACAAAGCGCGCGTCCGGGCTGGGCGCGACGTCGGTGAAGTGATGTGTGCTGTCGGGAGGTGCGGCGAGGCTTTGAAGGACCGGGCTTGGTTCCATCTGCCAGATGCCAATGCCGGTGTTGCCTCGATAGAAGGCAAGCCGTCTGCCGGTCGGATCGGAATGCAGGGCCAGGCCATCGCGGGTGACCAGCAACGGGCGCGCCAGTGCGGCGTCCCAGAATCGCGTGGTGCCGTCCCATGAGGTGCTGAACACCTGCCGCCCCGAGCTTGTGAAGGTCGCGCCGTTGATGAGGCTGCGGTGTCCGGTCAGGGTGCGTCGGGTGCCGCCGTGGAGGTCCACGACATCGAGTTGGCCCGCCTCGGTGCCGATGACGAGTTGCGCGGATTGCGAATGCCAATCGAGGGCGCTGACGGTGGCTTCGGCCGGGAAGGTACGTTCGAGTTGACGGGTGGCGGGATGCCACACCTGTGCTTCGGAGCCGACCGCGACCGCGAGCCGGCCATCCTTGGCCAACGCCAGCACTCCGGGCACACCGCCGAGGTCCAGCGAACCCGCTTCCTGTGCCCGGTCCAGGTCCAGAAGCCGCAAACGGCGTCCCGCCTGATCGCTCAGCCAGCAGCGTCCCGGTGAATCGGGAAGGAATCGCACCGTGCCGCGCGAGGTGGTGACCCGACCGGCGTCGTGCACATCAAGGATGGGCCGTCCCTCCATCACGGACCAGGCGCGGGTGAAGCCGGACTCGTATCGTGCAACGAGCCACCGCGAGTCGGGGCTGAAGAACAGGTAATGGACCGGCTCACCGGGACTGGGCAGCCGACGTTCATCTGTTTTGCTCCACAGCGGCAGGAGGCGCACAGCACCATCGGCCTCGGCGAGGGCAAGCCGGTCCAGATTGGCGCTCACGGCGAACGAGGCGTCGCGGCCGGTGAGGATGTTGGTGAAGGCGCCCTCGCGGAGTTCGTCGAGTGCGAGCACGGCGATGGCTTCGTCGCGCAAATCGGGGGTCACGCGTTGCCGGGCGGCTTCGCGCAGGGTGGCGAGCGCTTCGGACCGTGCACCTGGCCGGGCGCTGAAGCGTGCTGAGCGGGCCTGGTTCAACCGTGTCTGCCAGAGCCGCTCCCCGGCTTGGCGGGCATGATGCACGGCCAATGCCGCCAAGGTACCGATCACGGCGAGCAGCAGTGCGGTGACGACTCCCGTGCGGTGCAGTGAGCGTGCCAACCGGCGCCGTTCCGCCTCGAGGTCTGCGGCGAGAAATTGCGTGTCTCCCGGACCGGTTGGCGGTGGGATGGATGCAACGGGGCGCATGGGAATCGGTGGATTGTCACACGCCCGGGCGCGAAGGCTCAAGGGGGCTCAATGAGGGGCCGAACGGATCGGGGACGGCGGCTGATGCGGATGCAGGTGGAGGGATGCCGGGAAGTTTGCGCCCGTCGGTCATCGCCTCACGGTGCGCCGGGTGTTGCCATCGTTTCGGTACGAACCCGGAAGGCGGCAGTGGCGTCGTCCTGAGGTTGCGGGACAAGCGCCTCCAACGTGTAGAACCGTCCGTCGCCCGAGATTCCGCGGATGGACAGGCCCACCTGCTCGCCGGGCACCTCCTCCCATCGGTGGAGATCGGATGAGGCTTCCAGGATGAGGCGCAGGTCCACGGCATCCACCCGCCACGGGAAACGGAATTGCAGTGCCGGCAACCCTCCGGCCGTGGAGTTGGCGCGGACGGAGTTCAGCGCACCGGACGATCCGAAGGCGTAACGCTGCGCGTTGTTCAGCGTCTGGCCGGGAGCGATGACATCGGGGCCGGCGACCAGGGGATTGTTGCCTTGGCCGGGGAACAGTTCCGCCGCGAAGGCAGTGTAGGTGGCGCGCTGGGCGAGGTCGGTGCCCACGGCGAGGAAGCGGCGGACGAGGGTGAGGCCTGTCTTGTCGCTCGCTTCGATCTGACTGCGCTTGAGGCACAGCGTCGCGGCTGGTGCGTGTGTCGTGATCGTCGTCCCGATCTCTACGGTGCCCTCATGACTCAGGATGGGCGCCCC
>CAZDYB010000688.1:0-2682 GCA_964509045.1 uncultured Akkermansia sp. | reverse complement strand
TGCTCGGTCAAGGTGTCCAACATCAGATCCACATCGGCATAACGCCCGGTGTCCGCACAGGCGGCGCGCAATTCCAACTGCCGCAGTCGTTGCCAGGCGATGAACCCGTCGAGCAACGGCAACCGCTCGGGCTGGATCGTCGACCGATCCGCATGCTCGGTCAGCAGGTTGCACGTGTGCATCGAGATCAGGATGGCCGCATAGGGATTGCGCTCCGCCACGACTTCCAGTGCACGTCCCCGCACCGCGAGATAATCCGACAGGTCAATCTCCTCGAACGCCGTGTATTTCCCGACCAGATCCACACCGAACGCCGACGGCTTCCCTTCGCGCGTCAACAACGGTGCCTGGTCCCGCTCGGCCCATCCGTCGTCATGCGACCCGATCCCTTCAATGACATCGGCGTGGGGATGGGGTGGGCGGAACGTTTCATTGCCCCAACGTGCGGCGAATTCGCCCGCCAACCGGGCATGGTCCGGATGCCGGATCAGCCACCAACCGCCGTCTCCCAATGCGCGCAACATGGATTCAGTCTCCCTCGGGTTTCATGGCGGACTCATGCCAATGATGCAGGAAGAACCATTCGCACGTGACCACCACCAGAAAGAACGTCGTGCCCAGCACGGCACAGGCCATCACCAACGCGAACAGGTAATCGGTCTGCAACTGGCTGTTGGCATAGATGATGGAATATCCCAGGCCACCTTCCCCCACCGCATTGGATGAAGCGAACCATTCACCGGTGAAGGCGCCGATCACCGACAGGCCTGATGAGATCCGCAATCCCGTGAAGAATGCCGGCAATGCATGCGGCAACCGCAGCTTCCAGAACTCCTGGGCCCGCGATGCATTCGACATCCGGAACAGGTCCAGGAGATTGCGATCCACACTGGTCAATCCCTGCGTGGTGTTCGCAATGATCGGAAACAGGCAGATGATCGACACCACCAGCATCACCGATCTCAACCCGCTCCCGAACCACATCAGGATGAGGGGCGCCACGGCCACCACCGGCACCGTCTGCAACAGGATGGTATAGGGAACCAGACAACGCCGGATCAACGGTGACTGCGCCAGCACCAACGCCACCATCACCCCCACCACCACACTCAACAGGAATCCGCCAACCGCGCCCACCGACGAGATCTTCACCGCATTGAACAGGCTCTCCTTCCTGTCCCAACCCGCCTCCACCACCCGCCACGGATCGGGCAGGACATAAGCCGGTATCCCGAACGCCACTGTCGCTCCCCACCACAGTCCGACCACCAACACCAATACCCCCGCCGGCCATACCGCCATTCCCAGGAACTTCTTCATCCTGCACCCCTCCTTTCCTCCAACGGTCGTTTCAGTTCCCGCAACGCCTGCGAAACCTCACCCACCAAGGCCAGGTAAGCCGGATCACTGCGCAGCGATTCACTCCGCGGGAATCCAAAGGGAACCGCGATGTCCCGCCGTATCCTTCCCGGCTTCGCCTCCAACACCACGATCCGTGTCGAAAGGAACACCGCCTCCGCCACCGAATGCGTCACGAACATCGCCGTCCAACCCTGCTCCGCCCGCAACCGCAACAATTCCTCGTTCAACCGGTCCCGCGTCATCTCATCCAACGCCCCGAACGGCTCATCCATCAGCAACAGCCGGGGTCTCGTCGCCAACGCCCGCGCAATCGACACCCGCATCCGCATCCCTCCCGACAATTGCCGTGGATAACGCGACGCCACATCCGACAACCCCACCAACGCCAGCAGCTCGGTCGCCTTCTTCCGCCGCTGCTCCTTCGTCATCGTGGCCTGCAGTTCCAACCCCAACTCCACATTCCCCATCACCGTGCGCCACGGCAGCAACGTCGCGTCCTGAAAGATGAACGACATGATCTCGCGCGCGTTCGCCGGTTCCATCCCGTCCACCACCACCGTCCCCTGGGTGATCGGTGTCAGTCCTGACACCACCTTCAACAACGTCGATTTCCCGCAGCCGGATGGACCGATCAGACTGATGAAATCTCCCGCCCCCACCTCCAACGTCACGTCTTCCAGGATCGCCGCGCCCTGGCCATACCGCTTGTGAAGTCCCTTCACGGAAAGGAACGGAGGATGATCGACTCCACCTGATTCCCGTGTTGTCTCCCCGTGATGATTGCGGTTCATGGCACGACGAAGAACTCGATGGATGAAGGTTCCGCCGCCGTATGCAGCACCTGTTGCCGGGCCAGCTTCCAGTCCCGCGGCCCCGCATCCCGCGGTGCCACGCCCGACCCCGGGTTTCGGTCAAACAAGGGGAAGGCAGAACTGCTGATCTCCAGTCTCAATCGCTCCCCCACTCCCCACACGGACGAAGTCGATTCCATCCCGAACTTCCAGACATTCACCCGGTCGGCCACATGCCCCGTCTCCCCGAATACATGGGTCGAACGGGCCCCACCCGTCGCCACGTTCACCGCCTTTCCATCCCGCCCCACCCGGACCAGCTTCACCACCAGGTCCGTGTTCGCACAGGACGACTGGAAATGGAGACGGACCTGTGGCGAGCCCAGGATGTGCAGACGTTCGGTCAACGGTGCCGACGTATAGATCAATACATTGTTGCCCAACTCGATCCGGTTCTGACCAAAGCAACCCTGCACCGATCCCGCCCCGCCAGGTGCTGTCACCGGAACATCCGGGTCATGAACATAGG
>CAZDYB010000687.1:0-2705 GCA_964509045.1 uncultured Akkermansia sp. | reverse complement strand
CCGGGCGACCGGCCACGACAACCTTCATCTCCCCCACTCCATCCTTGTATTGCCACTCCCGGCCACCGGGAATCCACCCATGCAGAAGGACTTCGACGTGGTGGTGATCGGCGGTTCGCTTGCCGGTTCGGCCGCCGCACTCCTGCTCCACCGCCAACAACCCGGCCTGCGCATCGCCGTCGTCGAGAAATCCGTCCACTTCCCCCGGCGCGTCGGCGAAGCCACCGTGGAGATCAGCGGCTACTTCCTCAGCCGCGTCCTCGGTCTCACCGCTTTCCTCAACGAAACCCAGCTCACCAAGCAAGGGATGCGGTTCTGGTTCCAGAACCCACAGGTCGCCGCCCTCGACCAATGCAGCGAGATCGGCGGTCGTTACCTCGCCCGTGTCCCCTCCTGGCAGGTCGACCGCTCCACCCTCGACGAGGAACTCCTCCGACGCGCCGTCGATGCCGGCATCCACCTGTTCCGACCCGCCAAGGTCGTCCACACCCGACTCCAGCCCGGCGGCCTCCAGGAAATCGACATCGAATCCGTTGCCGGTCCGGAAACCCTGAAGGCGCGATGGGTCATCGATGCCTCCGGTTTCACCTGCCTGCTCGCCCGTCAACTCGGTCTGTTCGAACGGAACACCGCCCATCCCACCACCGCCTGCTGGGCCCGCTGGCGCGGGGTCGCCGACTGGGACGGCCTCGACCTCACCCAGCGCTTCCCTGAATGGGGTTCCGTCTGCCACGGCATCCGCAACACCGCCACCAACCACGTGGTCGGCGATGGCTGGTGGGCCTGGTTCATCCCCCTCAAGGGCGGCGACACCTCCGTCGGTGTCGTGTTCGACCAACGCCGCGTCCAATGGCCCGACACCCCGGATCCCCTCGGAACCCGGCTCCGCGATTTCCTCTGCCGCCATCCCGCCGCCCGCGAGATCCTCCGCAACGCCCAACCCATCGAAGGCGATGTCAAATGGCGCGCCAACCTCGCCTACTCGACCTCGCGCATCGCCGGAGATGGATGGGTGCTGGCCGGCGATGCCGCCGGGTTCATCGATCCTTTCTATAGCCCGGGAATGGATTGGCTCAGTTATACCACCACCCGCGCCGTCGACCTCATCCTGCGCGCACACCGGGGTGAAGCGGTTGAACCCATGCTCACCGCTCACAATGCCGATTTCGCCCTCAGCTACCGCCGTTGGTTCGAGGCGATCTACCAGGACAAATACGATTGGATGGGAGACTTTGACCTGATGGCGCTGGGGTTCCGACTCGATCTCGGTCTCTATTACATGGGGGTGGTCTCGCAACCCCTCCGCGATGGTCCCACCGCACTTCGCAATCCGGTCTTCAGCCTTCCCCCCAGCAACATCCCCTTCCACCTGATGCGCACCTACAATCGCCGGCTCGCCGCCATGGGACGCGAACGCCGCCAACGCGGTGTGTTCGGACGGAACAACGACCGGCATCGCTATCTGCTCAACGGCTTTGTTCCGGACAACTCCACCGGCAAGGCCATGGTCGGAGCGCTGTTCACCTGGTTGCGACTCGAACTGAGCGAAGGATGGCGAACCTGGTTCACCACCCGGTCCTGACCAACGACATTCCCCGGCCCAGGGACTTCAACCCGCAATCCCGCAAAGGAAGCTCTCCAGGCTCTCGCGCGCCGGCTCCAGTCCCTCCGCCGCGATCGCTTCCAGAATCCGTTCCTCCGTCATGATGAACCGGTCCCGCCGATACAACAGGTAGTCCCCGCGGAGATCGTCCGGCGTCAGGTTGATCGTGCAAAGGTTTGCCCCGGTCCGCAGTCCCCGCCGATACCCGTTCCCCGGTCCCGCCAGGTTCAATGCGCTGACCGCCGGAATCACCCACTCAGGCCGCATCAACCGCAACACCGCCATCGCATTCAAGGTCAAGCCCAGCCCCGCTCCCTCCGCCCCACCCAACGGCGTTTCATCTCCCGGCACAAACGGACTTACACTGCACCCAACCAACGGAAGATCCGCCGCCAACCGGAAGTTCTCCATCAACGATTCCTCCGTCTGCCCCGGCAAACCCGCAATGAACCCCGAACTCACATTCCATCCCTGTCCCGCCAACCAACGGATGTGCCGGATCCGCTCCTCCAACGTCCCCGGCGCCTGCAACCGCCGATATAACCCCGCATCCGCCAACTCGAACTTGATGATATAGGTCGTCGCTCCCGCCTCCCTCAACTCGCCGGTCAACGACTCCGACAACGTCCCGAGGCAGACACTGATCCCCAACGACGTCTCCCGTCGCAAGGCCTGGACCAACGGCAGCACCACTTCCCGTGCCGCCACCGGATCCTCCCCCGCCTGGATGTTGAGATCCGTCAGGCTCGCCGGTCGTTCCTCCACCAACATCCGGACCAGCGAATCCACCTGCGCCCGATGCCGCTCCAACGTCCGGTTGTCCCGGCGCATCCCGCAGTAGTGACAATTCTCCCGACAGTAATTCGACACCTCGACCACCCCACGCACAAAAACCCGTCGACCAAAGCGTTCACCGGCCACAGCCATGGCCCTTCCATGCAACGCCTCCTGCTCGTCGCCTTCCAACCTCAACATCCCGATGTCCGGGAACCAACCCTCCGTCACCCCGGCGGAATACCCCCTCCCACCCCCGGCAGTCAATGTCGCCCACGTAGGGTCAACAACAACGGACTCATCCCGAACTTCTAGACTGGCACATACC
>CAZDYB010000686.1:0-2711 GCA_964509045.1 uncultured Akkermansia sp. | reverse complement strand
CCCCTTCAGGGCGCATGGGATTTTCCAACGCATCACCCGGGGCATCGGTCGTCGACCTCCCCCACCCCGGGCTCTCATCCTCCGGCCCCTCAGGCCGACGGCGCCGGCTCGATGTGCCCTCCAACCCGCAGCCCGCGAGATCACGGGACTCCATCCCCGTCACCGCACCGCCTCAGCCAGTCGTTCCCCGTACACGCGCCGGGCGTGGTCGTAGGCCGCCCTGCCCTGTGCCTGTTCCTCCCCTTTCAGGAAGCGTTCCTTGTTCTTCCAACATTGCTCCACCGAATCCAGGCACCATTGGATCGAACGTCGCGACGCCCGGACCGGCTTGCCCCCCACCGTCACCCAGATCGGATTCGTATGTGAACTCGGGAGGATCCGCACCGCCAGCCAACCGCTCTGTTCCACATCCACCTCGAACTCGACCGGCCGCAGCGTCCCGTCCGCCACCACGTTCACCCGTCCCACCGGCACGCCGTCCCGAACCAGTTCCACCGGCACCTCCCGCGTCTCCTTCAATCGCGCACGCTCGATGTGCCAGTACGGCTGCTCCGTGTAGGAACGCCGTGAAATTCCCGGGTCCGGCTTCTCATCCAGTCGCGCCGACACCATCGTCTTCACCCGGACCCGACCCGGCGCCGCCAACGCCAACTCACTCCCGGCTTCGCCCATCACCGCCTGTTGTCCTCCCGATTCCACAGCGAAATCCAGCAGGTGACTGAACCCGTCACCCACATAGTTCCGGCCCACCCGGATGCCCTCGCACCAGTCCTCATAACTCCAGCCCGGCGCCAACTTCACATAGCTCCGACCCAACCCAACCCGTTCCCCATAGATGCACGGGAAATCCGTCTCGCCACTGATCCGGGTGCGGAAACCGGCGTTCAACGTGTGATACCAGATGTTCAGTTCCCACACGTACGGCGTGTCCACCGTCGACAGGAAATCCACCGCCGGCACCAGCCGCCCATCCGGTCCCGGCACCTCATGGGTCACATCCACGATGTATTCGTTGGCTCCGATCCCATTGAACGGCGGGATTTCGTAATTGGGCAATTCCGCCGTCTTGACCTCCAACCCCCAGCCCGAATGAGCCGGCCCCACCAACGCGCCCTGCGCCTTGGCCCACTTCAAGGTGTTCAATCCCAGCTTCGGCCAATGATGCTTCGATTCACCCCCCGGATACATCTGGTCCCGCAATCGCAACAGGCAGAGGTGACCCGATTCGTGCGACCCAAACCCGCTCACCTCGATGTCATAACGCAGCACATACGGGAATCGGGAAACGGGATCATCCACTCCACGGAAGAACTGTTTCTGATAATCAAAGCACGGTCCCCAGGTCAGGTTCGCCCCCACCTTCAAGTCCTCACCCAACACATGCCGCATCATGTCGTCGGCATGCACGCCTTCCGTCGGCTTGTTGTAGTGCGCACAACCCGCCGCATGGATGTGGTGATCCCCAGAGATCCATCCCCGCGCCGCCGGATCAATCCAACGCTTCACCTGGAACCGCCACTCCGATCCCTCGGCCTCCACCACCGCTTCCCGCCGTTCCACCACCGATTCCGGTCCGCGACGGAACTCCACCTGATACTTCCCCGCCGGCAGCCGGAACACCTCGCCGTCCGCCCGATAAACCTGCGGGTGAAATGAAAAGTCCGGAGCCAATCGCTTCGACGGCGCCGGAAAGACATGCCCCTGCGCATCCGTCACCCGCAACGCCGCCATCGTCGGTTTCCCGTTCTCATCCACGATCGACAGCTTCACCGGCAAGGCCGGCCGACATTCAAACAGGATGTCCGTCTCCCCACGGAACCCCAGGTCCTGTGTCCCCTGCCCGACATCGAACGCGAGCTTGGCTTCCCGTTTCCCGGCATCGCGCGAGTAGAGTTGCAGGATCCGATA
This sequence comes from uncultured Akkermansia sp., assembly GCA_964509045.1. Lineage (GTDB taxonomy): Bacteria > Verrucomicrobiota > Verrucomicrobiia > Limisphaerales > UBA9464 > UBA6176. Next base: position 803 of record CAZDYB010000686.1, on the reverse strand, counting down.
CTCCAATGGCAGGCCACCCAACTCCGCCTTCATCGGCGCCCCATTGAACAGCTCCGCGTCCAGCCACCGATCCGCCACCTGATCCCGCCGCGCTTCATGCAGGCGACCCGCCTGCGGACTCCGCACCCGAAGCGAGGCCGTCGTCCCGGCATCGTTCTGCACCTTCACCAGAAACGGACGCCACCCGCCCTCCACCAAGGTCGGCGTCGCTTGACCCGCCTGAACCTTCACCCGCATCTCCGGATTGATGTACACCCCGATCAACGCGCGCCGGTCCAGCACCGCCTGGATCCGCGGACCGGCCAATGCCGCATTCGATTCGCCCAACGCCGATTCCAACGTCTCGCGTTCACCCGCCGTCAGCGGCGCGCCCACCGACTCCAGCGCATCCATCAACCGCCTGACCTGCGCCTGCAACGGTTGGAGATCCGGAATCGGCACCACCGGCAGATCCGCAGCCCACACGGTTCCAGCCAGCATCCACGCACCCAGGCACAGCCATGTCGTTCTCATAATCTCAGGGGAATCCTCCCCACTCTGGCCATCCACACACCCGTCACCAGCCCGAAATCGCCGCCGCGTGGCAGTCCAGTGGGCCTGGACCGGGAACCCAGCGGGTGGACAACACTCAGGGGACCTCAATAACTGGCTGCTCAGCCCCCTCGCTGCCCCGGGGTACACGAAGCGCTTCGGCACCCACGAAGTCCGCATTTGTTCGCCATCGGAATTCATCCGGCCGTGAGTTCCGGATCGGGTTGTTGACACGCGCCTCGCTCACTCCCCGGCCTGCGAAAGGATCTTCT
>CAZDYB010000685.1:0-2712 GCA_964509045.1 uncultured Akkermansia sp. | reverse complement strand
CTCGAGATCGCCATCGAGGCCACCCCGGAAAGACTGCGTGCCTTCGGACTCAGCTTCCAGGATCTGGCCGATGCCATCCGCCGCTTCTCGATGGACCTGCCAGCCGGTTCGATCGACAGCCGCAGTGGACGCCTGATCATCCGCACCCGCGGACAGGCCTACACCGCCGCTGACTTCGCCCGGATCCCGCTTCGCGCCGCCAATGGTTCCGAAGTCCTCCTCGGTGATGTGGCCCGCGTCATCGACGGATTCGAGGAAGACGTGAAACGGATCGAGTTCAACGGTCAGCCAGCCCTCTTCATCCAGGTCATGCGCACCGGCAACGAGAACGCTCTGGCAATCTCCCAACGCGTCCACGAATACGTCCAATCCGCCAGAACCCGCTTTCCCGAAGGCATCCTGCTCCATGTGTGGAGCGACGAATCCAGGGTGATCCGCGACCGTCTGGCCACCCTGATCTCCGGCATGGCCCAGGGCGCCGTACTGGTCCTGCTCGTCCTCGGCCTGTTCCTCCGACCCATGCTCGCCTTCTGGATCATGTGGGGAATTCCCGTGGCCTTCGCAGGCTCCCTCATCCTCCTCCCCTGGCTCGGCATCACCGCCAATGTCATGAGCCTCTTCGGATTCATCCTCGTTCTCGGCATGGTGGTCGACGATGCCATCGTCACCGGCGAGAACGTGCATTCCAAGCTGGAGTCGGGCATGTCGCCACTCGACGCCGCCGTCACCGGCACCCGTGAGATCGCCATGCCGGTCACCTTCGGGGTACTGACGACGGTCATCGCCTTCCTGCCCATGTACTTCTTCGAAGGCACCTGGGGCGACTATGCCCGACAGGTCCCGCCGGTGGTCATCCCCGTGCTGCTGTTCTCGTTGCTGGAGTCCAAACTCATCCTCCCCTCACACCTCAAACACCTGCGGTCGTCACCCCGGGAAAACCGGTTCTCCCGATTCCAGGCCCGCATGGCCCACACTCTCGAACGCTTCGTCCACCTCGCCTACAAACCCCTCCTCGAACTCGCCGTCGCCTGGCGCGGACCGGTCGTCTGCGGATTCATCACCCTCGCCCTCCTGATGGCCGGGTGGATCGCCGGCGGCCGGATGAAATTCGTCTCCTTTCCGTCGGTGGATACCATGCGCATCACTGCCATCCTGGACCTTCCCGACGACACTCCGCTGGCAGTGACTTCCGACTACATGGACCGCCTGCAGGCCGCACTCGACCAGGTGCGCGGGGAATTCGTGGATCCTGGCACTGGCGATTCCCTCATCCGGAACGTCTCCCTCGTCGCCGGTGGTTATGGGGCCGGCTCCGGCTTCGACCGGTCACAGGGAGCCATCTCGGTCGAAATAACCGATCCCGGCGACCGAACCGCCCCAGGCCCCCGCAACGGGGACATCGCCCGCCGTTGGTCCGAACTGGTCGGACCCATTCCCGAAGCCGTCACCTTCCGCATCATCGCCGAACGTTCCCTCGAAGCCGGTCGGGAATATGCCGACGAAAACCTGCATCTCGAACTGCGCGGACCAACCTCCCCCACCAAGGCCGCTGTCGCCGAACAGATCAAGACACTCCTCCAGTCCCAGCCCGGGATCCGCACCGCCTGGGCCCAGATCAACTATGGCCAGGATGAACTCGAACTCACCCTCCGCCCCCGCGCCTCCGAACTCGGCCTCAATCAGGCATTGCTCGCACGCCAGATCCGACAGGCCTTCTTCGGCGAGGAAGCCCAGCGCGTCCAACGCGGCGTCGATGACCTCCGCGTCATGGTCCGACTGCCACGCGCCGATCGCGAGACCCTCCACACCCTCGACCAGATGAAGATCCGTACCCCCCGCGGCGTTGAAGTCCCGCTCGCCACCGTCGCCCAGATCCACTTCACCAAAGCCCCCTCTTTCGTCGAACGGAACGATCGCGCAGAAGTCATCCGCATCGGCGCCCAACCCTCCGACGAAACCGTGGATGTCCTCGCCCTCGCACGGACCATCGAACCCCGGATACAGGATCTCTGCCGCGAAGCCGGCAACCTTTCCTACCAGTTCAAGGGCCAGGTTGCCGAAGCCGTTGCCGCACGCCAACGCACCCTTCTCGGTGGCGGCGCCCTCCTGCTCGCCCTCTACGCCATGCTCGCCATCCCCTTCCGTTCCCTGCTCAAACCCTTTTTCGTCCTGCTCGCCATCCCCTTCGCCATCCTCGGCGCGCTCACCGGACACATCCTCCTCGGCATCACCCCCTCCTACCTCTCCATCTTCGGCATGCTCGCCCTCGCCGGTGTCGCCGTGAACGACTCCATCGTACTCATGGACTACATCCATCAACGGCTGGCACAGGGCAGCTCCCTCCACCAGGCCGCACTCGAAGCAGGCGTCCGTCGTTTCCGCCCCATCCTGCTCACCTCCACCACCACGTTCGCCGGTCTGGCTCCCCTGATGCTGGCCAAGTCACTCCAGGCCCAATTCCTCATTCCCATGGCCGTCTCCCTCGGCTTCGGCGTCCTCTTCGGCGCCGCCATCACCCTCTTCCTCGTCCCCTGCGTCCTCCTGCTCGCCGATGACCTTTCCGCCGGTTGCCGCAGGATGTTCCACTCCGCCCGACCCACTCCCACTCCCAACACCCCCTGACTCCCCTTCCGTTGCCCGAACCCCCATCCATGAAGCCTCCCGGCTCCTCCCATCAACGCCTGCACGACCTCGATGCCCTGCGCGCCGTCG
>CAZDYB010000684.1:0-2712 GCA_964509045.1 uncultured Akkermansia sp. | reverse complement strand
ATGGCATGGAGAAGACGGTGGGGGTGAAATCGGGAGAGGATCGGATCCAAATAGCCAGAATGGGGTATAATTCAGCCCGTTGACCTACGGGAACACCGTCAGCAGGTTTTGCGGCATTTGTCATGCCCGGCGCAAGAACCGCACAAAATGGGAGCTGCTCCGGGCATGCAGATCCACAGGTCGATGGATTCTGGTGGGCTTGTCGTGTGGCAAGAGGCCGAGGATCCAAACTGCAAGAAGGTAAAAACAAAGCCTCAATGAAAAACCTCAGCAAGATACTGCTCGGGCTGTCATTGGGTGGCGCCTCGGCGTTTGCCCAAACGATCAGCAACGTCTGGATCCAGCACTACAACCTGCCGGCCAACCAGATCCTGCACTCCGTCATCAAGAAGAACCCGGTGGGCGATTCGGTCGCCAACGGGACTTCCGTCATGGTCTCGTACTCCGGGATCCAACGATATGACGCCAACCGCCTTCTCGTGGGCATCCGTGAGAACGGAATCAACGAGACGGGAACCCTGACTCCGTCGGAGCAGGATATCGTGACCAAGTATCCGGACATGTCGTTGATCTGGGTGGATGCCAACACGGGTGGCTACATCGGGGTGGCGCACCAGTTGAAGGCGCGACCGCTGCCGATGGAAGGGGACTGGACGGGAGCTGGGGGGTCATTGGACTTCCTTTTCTGGGGTTGGGCGATTGATCAGGGGGCGGTCAACCAGCGCGCCCTGTACGCCACGTACAACAACAAGATCGTGCGTTATGCCCCGAAGGCGGAGGGTGGCTGGGAAGAGAATCCGACGCTGGCCTTTGAGGAACCGACGCCGGGAACGGCTGCGGCCGAGGCGGCGCTGCTGGCTGGGATCCCGTTGAGCGATGGGGGTCCCTGGCAGCAATGGCGTCCTTCGGATCTCAAGGTGAGTGGTTCCGGTGCGACCACGGAGATCTGGGTGGGCAACAAGACCTGGCGGAATGGCCAGCACAACCAGTTGTTGCGGACGACGGATGGACTGACGTTCAAGCCGGTGGCCCGGTTGAATGATCGTGACGGAGCGCGCAAGGGCGGTACTTCGGGTTCGGGTTCGTCCACACGACCCATCAAGTACGGTCAGGATCCGGATCGGCCGAATCTCCTGACGGTGATGGAATTCCATTATCCGGCGACGGGTTTTGGTCCGAAGGCGAGCCGGTACAACTGGGATCCGGATGATGCGGCGCTGACCAAGGCTGCCAACCGTGAGGAATGGGGTGGATTCTGGAATACCTCCACGCCGTGGCCGGAGACGGGCGAGAACAGGCCTTACCGGGCGTATGATCCGGAGATGCAGGTGGGGTTCTTCAATCCGAGCCGGGCGGCCACCAACGATTATCCGGCCTGGGACTGGGATCAGGGTCCTGAAGATCATCAGGGCAACCAGTATGACGGATTCTGGGGTCAGATCCTCGAGGGGCATGAGGACCTTGATTATCTGGTGAGCTATTCGAGCCCGTCGTGGAATACGGGGACGGACAGCTTCCGTCCGGCGTGGATCGCGGTGCACTCGATTGATGGCACCCGTGCCCGCAACGCAGCGGGTGACTACACGGCCTACAAGATTGCGGTGACGGGCGCGGATCAGCCCGAGCAGGCATCGCCTCCGCGCAACCCGTTCATCTCCGTATACGGTGACCTTGAGGTCAACAAGGATGCCACCACCCCAGGCAAGGCCGAAGTGTTGTGGGTTGGCCGTACGTATGGTTTCGGACGTTTCGTGGTGGAGACCATCCCGGCGCAGCTGGTGAGCAGCCCATCGAACGTGGAAGTCCTCCAGAACCGTCCGCTGACGCTCTCCGGTTCCTTCAGTGGTGGGATCAACCGGTATCAATGGTACCGAGGCAACAACCCGATTCCGGGCGCCACCAAGCCCACGTTGACGATCGAGTTCGCCGCGTTGAGTGACGCCGGCCAGTACAAGTTGGTTGCCCGCAACGCGCTGGGAGATGCCGAGACAGCCACGGCCACGGTGACGGTGTTGCCGGATACGGTTCCCCCGGTGCCTGTCACCGCTGGTTTGAGCACCGATGTGCTCGGCACGACGATTGGGATCCTGTTTGATGAGGTGGTCGACACGGCCACGGCCACCACAGCGTCCAACTATTCGCTGGTGGGTTCTTCGGTCACGAGCGTCACGCTGACGCCGGATCGACGGACCGTCCGTCTGGCCATCGCGGGAACCCCGGCTCCGGGTGCGCAGGTGACGGTGTCCGGTGTGCGCGATCTCGCCAACAATGCCACCGCGCCCACCACGCGGGTGGCGGCAGTGGCAGCGCAACTGTTGCCGGCTGACGTCGGTGATCCCCTGGACATCTTCAGCCAATCGGCGGCGTTGTCGGCGAACTCGTTCGCTGTCGAGGCGCAGGGTCGTGACATCTGGGGCAACAACGATGCTTTCCACTACCTGCACCAGCCGGTGAGTGGGAACTTCGATGTCGCCGTGAAGATCGAATCGAGCACGAGCACGGATTCCTGGGCGCGCAACTCGATCATGGTGCGTGAGACCCTGGCTCCGGACAGCTATCATGTCAGCGTGGGTGCGACTCCACGTGATCCCGCACGCGGATTCTATGCGCATTATCGCGGGCCGTTGTTGCCGAATGGCGATTCCAACGATGCCTGGACCACCTCGTTCTGGAACAATGCGACGCCCAATGGTCCGCGCGTCGACGCGCCGC
>CAZDYB010000683.1:0-2720 GCA_964509045.1 uncultured Akkermansia sp. | reverse complement strand
GACCGAACGTCGCCGCTCCGTGGGAGGGCAATTGGGTGTGGGATGAATCCCGGGCTCCCGGGCGTTGCCGTGGGGAGCGGTTTCGGCAAAGGATCGGGGATGGAGTTTTCGCGTGGGTTGCGGGTGGCGATGCTGGGGCTTGGATTGGCCTGTCTTCTGCCTGGCTGCGTTCACCAGCCGGAATCGGCGTCGGGTGTCCGGTGGTGGAAGGGGAATCTCCACACGCATTCGCTGTGGAGTGATGGCGATGATTATCCCGAGATGATCGCGCAGTGGTATCGGGACCAGGGATACCACTTTGTCACGGTGTCGGATCACAACGTGATGCAGGTGGGGGAGCGTTGGTTCCGGGCGAATGCGGCGCGTGGGGGTGGGGTGGCGTTGGATCGGTATCGGGCGAAGTGGGGAGACGAGTGGGTGGAACGTCGGACGCGGGATGGTCACAACGAGGTCCGGTTGCGGCCGCTGGACGAGTATCGTGGGCGGGTGGAGGCGCCGGGGCGGTTCCTGTTGATTGCCGGGGAGGAGATCACGGATCGGCACCTGACGGCTCCGTTGCACATGAATGTGCACAACCTGCGTGAGGTGATTCCCCCGCAGGGTGGCAGCAACGTGGTGGAGGTGTTGCAGCGGAATGTGGACGCGGTGCTGGCCCAGCGGCGCGAGACCGGGCAACCCATGTTCCTGCATGTGAACCATCCCAACTTCGGCTGGGCCATCACCGCCGAGGAATTGATGCAGGTCCGGGGCGAGAAGTTCTTCGAGGTCTACAACGGGCATCCGGCGGTCCACAACGAAGGCGATGCCGGCCATCCGTCGATCGAGCGGATGTGGGACATCGCATTGACCTGGCGGTTGGCTGTCCTGGATCTGGGGACGATGTATGGGCTCGCGGTGGATGACGGGCACAACTACTTCACGAACTCGGTCCAGTTGAGCAATGCGGGTCGGGGTTGGGTCCAGGTGCGTTCGCGAAGTCTGAAGGTGGAGGATCTGATCGCGGCGTTGGAAGCGGGCGACTTCTATTCCAGCAGCGGCGTTGAGTTGCGCGATGTCCGGCGTGGGAAGGGCCGGTTGCGGGTGGAGATCGATGCCCGGCCGGGTGTGAACTACCGGGTGGAGTTCATTGGCACGCGCCTGGGATTCAATGCGGTGAGTGAGCCGTTGACGTCGGGAGGTGGGATGCCGTTGCGGGTGACGCAACGGTACAGCCGCGATGTCGGCGAAGTGTTGGCCGTGGTGGATGGGCCGCAGGCCGAGTACCGGTTGAAGGGGGATGAAATCTATGTGCGGGCGCGGATCACTTCGTCACGGCCCAAGGACAATCCAGGAAGGCCGGGTGAAATGGAGATGGCGTGGACCCAACCGCTGGTGCCCGGGGAAAAGTGAATTGAAGCCGCAGATTTCGCAGATTTCGCAGATCATGAAGGGTGGTGAAAACCGGTGGTGATCATCCGCGAGGTGAGATCCAGCCCGGCGTTTCAAATCCACCCAACGACCTCCCCACCCGTGTCATCTGTGTCATCTGCCAAATCTGCGGCTGAAACACCCCGGGATTTTCAGGGTGATAACGGACGGGGCGACAGGATGGATTCCTGTCGCCCCGTGGAATGGGAATCTCGTTGGGAAGTTTACCAGCGGACCTTGGCCGGGAAGAACTCGGCGATGAGTTCTTCGTAGAACGGGCGGAGGGCCTTGGCGTCGGGTTTGGAATGGCTCTTGGTGTAGAGATCGTACGGATTGAAATCCTTCACCGCCTTGAGCAGGCGCCGATCCTCATCATTGCAGAGGTGATCGTATTCGCCTTCCCGATGCCACGGATAGAACGAGTGGTAACGGAGCATGTAGAGGGATTCGATCGGGAGGTGATCCTTGCACACCTGATAGATGTACTCGTCGTGACCCCAGGAGAGCTGGACGGCATCGAGTCCGCATCCTTCCTCATAGACTCCATTGCGGGTCTGGAACCGCGGGTTGTTGGCGTCCGGATTGGCCTCGAAGAAACGGGGGAAGACGATCTTGTCGGACCAGGCGCAGCCGGTGGGGAAGGTGTCACCCACCACGGCCCACTGGGGTTCGCCCCAGAGACACAGGATCTTGCCGAGATCATGGACGAAGCCGGTGAGGATCATCCAACGGGGCTGGCCATCGCGTCGGAGTTGTTCTGCGGTCTGGAGCAGGTGCTCCAGTTGGGACATGTCGGTATCCGGATCACTGTCGTCGACCAGTTGGTTGAGGTATTCGGCCGCTTCCCAGATTCCCATCTGCATCCGGTTCAAACCGAGGAATTCGCGGCGTTTGGCCTGGCCGAACTCGTGGGTCTGGTGGAGGTGGTTGAGTCGATAGAACTCGCGGACGGTGGGCCGGGCATCCGCCTCGTAATTGCGGAACTCCGCGGTCTTCTTTTCCGGATCGAATCCGACGGTGGGCTTGCGGTTGGGGGCGCATTCCGCCGCGGTCTTGCCGGGTTCGGGGTACCGTTCCTTCACGAAGTCCTCCCATTCCTCCAGGCTTTGGAGGGGGGTGCCGGAATCGGGGGACGTGGTGTCGATGCTCATGATGGATGCGTTATCGGCTTGTGGATGAACCAGGCGGTCACCGGACACAAGGCCACAATTGGGGGAGGTGCCGAAGGCGCGATCCGATCAACGGCGCAGGGTTCCAAACACCGACTTCAGCAACTCGGTGCTGCGGGCGGCGGGGTTCTCCCGGATGCGCCG
>CAZDYB010000682.1:710-2721 GCA_964509045.1 uncultured Akkermansia sp. | reverse complement strand
CCCGCTCAACCACGAGATCAGCGAACCAGCCTCGGTCAACTCGCCCCGCTGTTTGAGGTCGAAGATCGTCTGGATCACCCGCACGAAATCCGGGGGAGCCTTGCCTCCGGTCATGGCCGCCAGATCATCATCCAACCGCCGCCGCACCTTTGTATCGAAGTCCGCCCCCTCCTCATCCTCTCCCGCCTCCGTCAGCCCCGCCTCAACCTTCCCGATCCAGCGGTCCAGGATGTCGCCCAGCGCACCGCGCGGACACGACGCTGTTCCCAGTTCCGACATCACCTTGCGGTAGACATCGTCGAAACGGTGGAACCGCAGGTCGTTGTCCGACACCACGACGAAGCTCGTCGCGAATCCGCGGGCCTGTGCGTCCCGCAACGTGAGCCGCGCCATGAAGGTCTTGCCGCAGCCATATCCACCCCGCAGGAACTTGATCGAGCCCTCATCGCCTTCCACCAGCTCCAGCTGGCGGTGCAACTCCCCCTGCTGACGCTCGATCCCCACCGCAAACGCCTCGATCCCGCGCTCGGGTACCAGTCCCTTCCTCAACGACTCGAAGACGTGCTCCACGTCCCTCCGGCTCAATGTGCTCATCCTAGATCGGTCCCTCCCTCATGTATCGTTTCACTCCGCCGACATCCCCGATGCGGATGGCAAAAGGGGCTTTGGCGGCGTGTTCCTCGAAGTTCAGGGCGAAGCGGCGCGCGGCACGGGCTCCCCCGAGCATGGCCGCAACCTGCTCCTCCGTCACCGTGCCGTGGGCTTCCAGATGCTCGAACACCTGCCGCACTCCCGGATCCGCCACCGTCGTCAGCCACACCGTTCCCGCCGCTTCAGCCCGCGTCGCTCCCTTCGTCGTGCCGGGTCGGATCCCTTGCCGGGGCATCACCGGATACCGGGTCCCCGTCACCCACGGGCCAACCCCGGACGTCGCGCCCGGGTGGTACACCTCGACCTGCACCCGAGCATCCGTCACACCGTGAACCTGAAAGAACACCTCACCCTCGCCACCGACGGGTGCCACCAGTCTGCCATCCCGTAGCCGCACTCCTCCCCGTGTCTGGCAAATGTCGACCTGAACCCCGGAAACTTCCGTGACCCTCATGGCCAGCTCGATCTCGCTGGATCCACCGAAATCCAGAGCTGCCTGATCCAACGCCCGAACGCGCAGCAGCAGGCAGTGCAATCCGGCCACATCCTCCCGCGATTCCCCGCGGATCTCGTGCCGGACTGTCGTCCCCCCCGCCGGGGACCGATGCACCACCGTCAGCACCGGGATCACCCGTTCCTGAAGGCTGTTTCCGCCATGCACAAATCCCGGCGATCCGCCTCCCCGGTCAAACACCGACGTCGTCTCCGGAAACTGGAGGTATCCCGAAACCCCCTCATACCCGAGATCCGACAAGGCAACCCGGACTTCCCCGTCGTGGTCGGCCGCCACGGGTGTGAACACATGGCGCCGCTTCGGATCCACCCGTCGCCCATGTCGCTGCACCGATCCCGCACTGTCGTCGAGGAGCAGGAACCCATGATCCCCCGTGAACACGAAACGCCTGACTCCCGCCTCGCGCAGAAGCCTCCAGGCTGCCCTCAATTGCGCCAGCACCTGCCCGAACATCGCCGGTCCCATCCCGTTCTCCCCCGCGATGTCCAGTTCCCGGCTGTGCACCACCACCAACCGCGCCTGCGCGACCGACCGCCTCAACGATCCGCAGTCGCGGTTCACAACGTCCTCCAAGGGCAGCCACGGACACGTCGAACCTCCCACCCGATCCTGCATTGCCCGCTTCCGCGATTCCGGATCCGACACCCGGAACTCACCCGATTGGAAACCCACGATCCCACTCCCGTCCCCCGCACAGACCGGAACCAGCTTCCCGCCCTGCGCAACCGGGGCCAGCACGTTCATGCCCACTTCCGTCACGGTGGGAAGTTCCGCCAGTCGCGCCTTGAGCGTCACCAACGTCGCCGCTTCCCCACCCATCTCGGTTGCCAACTCCCCAACCATCTC
>CAZDYB010000682.1:0-700 GCA_964509045.1 uncultured Akkermansia sp. | reverse complement strand
TCCACCACGAAGTACGCCGTCGTCCCCGTCTCCTGCACCATCGGACGCACCACCTCGTCGAACAGGGTCCGTTGCTGGATGCCGGTGGGCGGCAGGAATCCACCTTCACGGCACACGGCATTGAAATCCCGGGCCCAAGCATCCGCCCAATTTCGCCAGACCCGTCGGGTTGCATCCACGCAACTCCGCAACTGGGCATATTCCGGCAGGGCCGACGACAACAGCGACACCCGGCCCTGTTCCAGTTCCCGATGCGCCCGATCAACCTCCGCTCCGCGCTGGACGTAGGCCTCGATGGCCTCCTCCAGGCCACTCACGGATGCCGGTTCCACGCCCAACCTTCCACCGGCGCGACCCACGGCCTGACCCAGCCGAGCCGCCTTTCCGATCCATTGCCACGCCGATTGCCGCGCGGGCTGATCCCGAAGCCAGAACGCCGCCGCCCCGGATTCCACCCGGCGGGTCGACCACTCCGCTGCGACGTCCCACTTCGACTCTTTCAGCGCCACCACCGCCGCCTCGAACACCCGGTCCTCCTCGAACCGGAAGGTGTCGATCCGGCCCAGATCCTCGGCCCGCGCCGCGCGGACTTCGTCGTCGAGCAGGACTTCGGTCTCGTCCGCCGTCCGCACATAGAACGCCGCCTGGCGTTCCCTCAGATGCGACGCCACTTCCCGACAGGACTGGATCACCGTCCGTG
>CAZDYB010000681.1:0-2724 GCA_964509045.1 uncultured Akkermansia sp. | reverse complement strand
GCTTTCCGTCAGCTTCAACGCCTCCGGCGGACGCCGACGGCTCACCAGCAACGACGCCGCGTAGTTGTTGACGATGTTCAGGTTGGCCGGATTGAGCCGGTAAGCCACTTCCGCCGCCTGGATCAAGGCTTCCGGCTCATTGGCCAGGAATGCCGATGCCGTCCGCTCGAACCAATAATCGGGATCTTCCTTGAAGTCCGCCTCCACCCCTTGCAACAGCCGGAGCGAAACATCAGCAAACCCCACATCCCGGACCTGGCGCGCCACATCCCGGGCCATCCCAGGGCTCGGCAACGTGGACCGGGCCAGACGCTCCGCGGCCGCCAGGGCCGCATCCGGACGTTCGAGATGATGCTCGGCCATCGTCTCCACGAAGTACGAGTAACCCTCCAGCACCAGTTGCAACGCCGCCTCACTGCGCATCGCGGTGGCCAGCGAACGCAACTCCGACCAGTCCTTCAGGTTCATCAGGTTGCGCACCTGCAAAAGCCACAGGTCCGGGTCAAACGCAAAGACCCGCAATTGATCGGTCAACAGCTTCGATGCCGCATCCTCCAACCCCAACAGCGCATACGTCGTTCCCAACGTCCGCGCTTCCATCGGACTCACCGGCACCCCCGTAAAATCCTTCGCCCGTTGCCGCGCCTCCTCGCGCCCCCCCAAGGCCGTGATCAACATCCAGTGCCAGCAATGATCCGTGATCCGGGTCTGATGTTCCTCCTCCAGTTCCGCCAGCACCTGCCCGTACGTCGTCACATCCTGCATCGCAAAACTCACCTGCAACTGGAGGCGCGACGCCAGCAACCGAAGCCTGGGATCCTTCCGCGCCGCCCGGAGCGCCTCGCGCCCCGCCTGCAATGTCCCCGGCGGGCCCCAGTTCGCCAGCCACGCATTCCGATACACCATCAACTCCGGGTTGCCCTCAAACCGGGCCGCATTCAAACGCCAGAGCCGATCGAAATCCTGCATCTGACCCATGTCGAAATAGGATCGGGTGAGCAACTCAGCCGAAGCCGGAGTGAGCCGGTCTTCCGCGGCCTTGCCCAGACGCACCACGTAGTCGTTCAACCCGTACCGCGTCATGAGATCCATCGCCAGTTCCAGGTCTGTCTGGTTGGTCTGGCTGAGCCGCATCAGCCAGAACGACTGGTTCACCGCGAATTCCAGATGCGCCTTCGAGGGATTCTTCTGACCCGCCACGAAACGCAGTCCGCCCCGCAGGTTCTCCAGATCCGCCGCGTTGTTGATCACCGCCGATCTCCACGCCTGCACCGCCTCCTCCACCCGTCCCGCCGCCGCTTCCCGTTCCGCGGCACGACGCAGCGATCGCGCCTGCCACAGGTCCAATCCACTCACCCGGATCACCGGGTCAAAGCCCTCCGGCGTCTGCTTCCAGATCCGCGGGATGAACAATCCCAGAAAGACCAGCAACAGGAGGAACAACAACGCCGCCACCCCGAACCAATGATCAAAGAAAAACACCAAGGCCGAACTCCCCCCCATCCGCTCGATCATCCGGTGCTTCTTCTCTTCCCTCTCTTCAATGTCACTCATGGTGTCTGGACTCGATCTCGGGTTCCAACCTCCTGTGTCGGGCGCATCAGGGCGGCATACTGCGTTTCCAACCACCGCAACTGGACAGGAAGCAGATGCCCCGCATCCATCCCACGATATGCCTCCAATGCCTCCTCAACCCGACCCGCCCGAGCATGCATTTCAAAGCGACCGAGGCAAACCATCGTTCGCTCAAGCCCCGTCAACCCCTCCAATTCCAGGGCTCCCAACGCCGGCCCAGCCCGCTCCCAGTCCCCCAACTGCACCAGGGCCAACGCCTCGTTCACCCTCCCCGCCCGTCCTTGCCGCGCCTCCCGCGCCAATCGCAATGCCTCCATCGGCTCCTTCCGCAGCACCAACAGGGCCGCCGCCAGTTCATTCGCAGAATCGGGAGCCGTCGGTGCCAACTCCCTCACCCGTCGCGCCCCCTCCAGCACCGCCTCTCCATCCCCCATCCCATGCGCCGCCCGCAATCGTACCTGCCAGTACTCCAATCGGCCCTCCATCACCTCCTCCGCCCGCAACAACCAGTCCCAACCCTCCCGCGGCCAACCCCATCCAGCCAGGCGCCGCCCCCATTCCCAAGCCATCCGCCCCGCCGGCCCACGCTCACGCCCACTCCCACGCCGTCCGCGCCTCCTCCACCTCACCCAACCGCTCCTGTCCCATCGCTTCCATCGCCCAACCCATCGCCGCCGTCCCGTCGTCGCCCCCAGGCATCGTCCGCAACCCCGCACCCGCACGACGCAATCCCCGCCAGTCGCCGTCCTCCACCGACAGATCCGCCAGCCATACCCATTCCCCACGCCCACCCCATCGCGCCAGACCCTGCTCCAATTCCCTCCGCGCCCGGTTCGGCTCTCCCACTTCCCTCAACAACTTCACCCACGACTTCCATTCCTCCGCCCGCACCGGCCCAGCCCAACCCCGGATCTCCTGTCGCCACCCCCCGCCACCCCCAGATCCCACCTTCGCCCAACCCCAGACCAGACCATCGCTCATCCGGACTCCACCCCCCGTCCGCAATTCCCCCAACACCCGATCCGCCTCCGCCAGTTCATGGCGCTCCACCAACACCCTCAACAACAATTGCCTCGCCATCTCCCCCGTTTCCCCCGCCGCCCCGGGCGCCGCCCGCCATAGCCGCCATCCCGCCATCAACCCAGCCGT
>CAZDYB010000680.1:0-2726 GCA_964509045.1 uncultured Akkermansia sp. | reverse complement strand
CTGCTGTTCCTCTTTCCGGCCGCCCTCGTGTATCGATGGGTACCGGCGGGCGCCCGGGCTTGGGTTCTGGCCGGTTCCGGAGCGGCCTTTTACGTCTACTTTTCGCTGACGGCGGTCGGTGGGGTGATCGGGGCGGTCTGTCTGGTGGTGCTGTTGTGGGAAGCCCTGCTGAGCCGGTTTTACAAGCCGGGAGCATCCATGTGTCTGGTGGGGGTGGCCCAGGCATTGGTGGTGCTTGCGGTTTTCAAGTACTGGAATTTCGCCGTCGGGTTGGTGCCGGGCGCGGCTCCGCGGTGGAACTGGGACGGCCAGTTTCTGCCATTGGGGATCTCCTTCTTCACCTTTGAGTTCATCCACTACGCGATGGACCGTCGACGTGGCCGGACGGAATCGGGCAACTTCGGTGAGTATCTGGCCTTCATCCTGTTCTTTCCAACGATGGTGGCGGGTCCCATCAAGCGTTTTCAGGATTTCCTGCCTGGATTGCGTGCTGAACCGCAGGATGGTGCGAAGGATTGGTGGCGAGGCATCACCCGGATCCTGACGGGGTTGGCAAAGAAGTTTGTGGTGGCTGACCTGATGACCTCCATGACCGCCAATCTGAATCCGGCAGGTGTGAGCGGGGCCGCCCGTTGGGTGCTTCCGATCTGGTTGATTGCCTATGCAGTCCAGATCTACGCGGACTTCTCGGCCTACTCGGACATTGCCATTGGATCCGCGCGGCTGTTCGGATTCCGGGTGAAGGAGAACTTCGACTGGCCTTACCTGAGGCTGAACATCGCCGACTTCTGGAAGCACTGGCACATGTCACTGACCCGGTGGTTGACGGATTATGTCTTCATTCCCCTGGGCGGATCGCGGGTGGTACCCTGGCGCTGCCACCTGAATCTGCTGCTGACGATGCTGGTAAGCGGACTCTGGCATGGAGCCGGATTGAATTTCATCGTGTGGGGCCTTTGGCATGGGACAGCGTTGGTCGGGTATCGGTGGTGGAGCAGTCGGCCTGGATGGAGGCCGGCGGAATCCATCCCCGGGAAACTGGGAGCCTGGGGCCTGACGATGGTGGTGGTGGTGGTGGGTTGGGGATGGTTTGCGATGGACCTTCCGACGGCGCTCCTGTTTTTCCGGCGGATGATCCTCGGCTGACATGAAATTCCTGCGGACCCTCATCGTGTTGGTGGAGTATCTTTTCGGGCAGTCCGACGAGTCGCCGATGGTCTGGCCGCACCGGTGGGATTGGCTGTGGACCGGGGTTCTCTGGGCATTTCTGGGCTCTCTGATCTGGGTGTTCTCCGGTCAACAATCCAAGTTCATCTACATCGATTTCTAGATCCCCCTTTCAACATGACGTCACGCGACCTGATCCGGGCTGGAGTCCTGGCGCTGTTTCTCCTGTCGGGAGTGAACCTTCTTGTTGGTCGGCTTTCCTCGAACTCGATTCCTCGACAGTGGCTTCGACGCCTGTCGACTGAAGTGGCGCAACGGGAAACGCTCTTCATGGGCAATTCAGTGGTGGCCGCTGGAATTGATTCCACTGAATTCGATCGCACCGCCGACGGAGCGGGTGTGCAGGGACGGAGTTTCAATGCCGGTTTGGGTGGCACCGGACCGCTTCAGAACCTCATCGGATGGCGTCACGTAACAGACGGGGAGTTCCGAGTGCGGACGGTGTACTACGGGGGCATCGATTTCTTCTTCACGGAGACCGAGGATTCGAGGATCTGGCGATCCCTCACCGGGAACAACAGTGTCATCTTCATGCGTTTTCCCGAGGTGGCTGCGGAGTTTCTTGGGCTTGGCGGTGCCGAACGCCTGTGGTTCCTGACCGCCAGCAGGATCCCGTTTTTTGTGGAGCGGAATTCAGCCTGGTCGAGGGTCGAGGCGTTTCGCCGGCGACTCGGGAGCATTGGAGTTTCGCGGAAGGCGGCGAATCGATTTGGGCGGGTGGAGGACTTCCAGGTCTTGGTGAGGAGGGGTGAAACGTTCCGTAACCGTGCGAGGAATGCGGTTGTGGGGCGGAGTGACCTTCGCCCGGAGGTGCGGGCCGTACTGAGCGAGGCCCGCTCCAGGGACATCCGAGTCCGGGCCATCCTGATGCCGGTCCATCCTGATCGCAGAACGGAGATGGCGATGCCGGAATGGGCCCGTTACGTGGAGCATTTGCGCGGATTGCTGGATCAGGAAGGGGCGGAACTGGTGGTGGCCTCGGATTGGATCACGGATCCTGCTGCATTCACGGATGTCCTGCACCTGGACTCCCGTGGGGCGGCCGAGTTCAGCCGATTGCTGGCACGGGCGGTCCCTCCTGCCCCGCGATAGCTGGTGGGCGCGGACGAAAGGGGATCGTGATTCAGGCTTCAATCCGAGAGCGGATGCACGGCAGGGCGTTCTGGTTGGTGCGACACGAGGAGGACCTGGCCATCGGATCTGTTCGGACCGGTCCGGACGGTGGAGGAGTCGAATTGAATGAGGATGGGTGTCCGAGGGCGTCTGAAGACTCCAAGGGGCGCTGTTCCCCGGCCTGAAGCGACGGATGACGGGCTGAAATCCTTCGTTGTGGGTTCCTTGGCCCGCGCTGCGGGACTTGTCGCCCACGCCTTGGCTTCCAGCCAGGTCTCTTGTCGCTGCACCCCTCGGAGTTGTCGGACGGGTTTTGCCTGACGGGATGGCAGCGGCGGGCTTGGCTTGGCGTGGGTGTGCTGGCAGGGTGGAGTGAATGAAACGCC
>CAZDYB010000679.1:0-2729 GCA_964509045.1 uncultured Akkermansia sp. | reverse complement strand
GGAGACCTGGGAGACGGGGACGCCGGCCTTCTGGGCGAGTTGGGTCTTGGCGCGGTTCTGGTCGAGCATGGTCATGGCGAACCAGCGATCCTTGGGGATTTCCGGCGCGGAGTTCATGGCGATCAGGCAGTTGGTGTTGCAGGGATTGCCGACGACGAGGGTACGGATGTCGGCGGCGGCATTGCGTTGGATGGCCTGGCCCTGGCCGGTGAAGATGCGGCCGTTGATGCCGAGGAGGTCCTTCCGTTCCATGCCGGCCTTGCGGGGGACGGATCCGACCAGGAGTGCCCAGTTCACGTCCTTGAAGCCTTCGTCGAGGCTGGCGGTGGGGACGACGCCGGCGAGCAGGGGGAACGCGCAGTCATCGAGTTCCATCACCACCCCATTGAGCGCCTTGAGCGCGGGTTCGATCTCGATGAGGTGCAGGATGACGGGTTGGTTGGGGCCGAACAGGGCGCCGGAGGCGATCCGGAACAGGAGGGAATAACCGATCTGACCGGCGGCGCCGGTGACGGCAACACGGATGGGAGCGTTCATGGCTTCAACAATTTCGAATGCGATAAGGCGGGAAGACTATCCGGGGTGCTGTCGCGACGAAAGTTTCCAGTGCAGTGAAACCGGGGTGCGGTCAGGGTCCACCCACATGGTGCCGGACCCGGTGGTGGCGGAGCAGCGTCGGCATCGGACGGCTGTTTTTTCCGGAAACACCTGTGACGGAGGGTATCCGGTTGCACTTGAACTGATTGGGATTGGAATTGGGGGGGTTGCCGGGAATTCTTCACAAACCCTGATGCGGTGGATGGACAATCCAGCCGAGGTGGTGGAGGGTGGAGTTCGAATTAAGGAATGAGGACGGGACAAGCGCTGATTCTAGCAACCAAGCCTTTTGCAAAGGATGATCCGGCACGGAGTTGGTGGTGCATCCTTTCGACTGGATTCCTGCTTCTGGCGGCACTCGCTGGAACTTTATGGAACTTCCACTGGGCGGCACGGGCGGTGTGCAGTGTGTTCCTTGGGCTGTTGATCCTGAGGTTTTTCGTCATCTACCACGACCAGCAGCACCACGCCATCCTGCCGCGATCCAAGATTGCCGAGGTCCTGATGCAGGTGTTTGGCATCCTGGCGTTGAGTCCGAGCAGCATCTGGCGCAGTTCGCACAACCATCACCACAACCACAACTCGAAGCTGCGTGGTTCCCACATCGGTTCCTTCCCGATCATGACGAAGGAACAGTTCCTGAAGAGTTCAAGGGGTCGGCGGGTGGCTTATCTGTTCATCCGTCATCCGCTCACCATCCTGTTCGGTTATGTGTTCATGTTTCTCTACGGGATGTGCGTCAACCCCTTCCTGAACAGCCCGAGGAAGCATTGGGATTGCCTGCTGGCATTCGTGTTGCACCTGGGGGTCATCGCCGGATTGTGGTGGTTGGGTGGGTGGATGGCACTTGTGTTTACCCTGTGGATCCCCTGCATCCTGGCTTATGCCATGGGCAGCTACCTGTTCTACGCGCAGCACAATTTCCCGGGTGTCTCCTTCCGTGACAACGCGGGTTGGACCTATGAGAAGGCAGCCCTCGAGTCCTCCAGCTTCATGCGGACCGGCCGCGTGATGGCGTGGTTCACCGCCAACATCGGTTATCACCACATCCATCACCTCAATGCCAAGATCCCGTTCTATCGGCTTCCCGAGGTGAGCCGTGCGATCCCCGAGTTGCAGGCCCCGCGCACCACTTCCTTGAACCCGGTTGATATCTTCCGTTGCCTCCGTCTCAAGGTCTGGGACGTGGAGACGCAACGGATGGTTGGTCTCAGCGAACTCTGAACTTCCCTCCCAGAAAATGCCTCTTACCGCTGCAGAAATCTCCCGGGCTGTGGCGGGTGAGTTGTCAGGGGACGGCACCCTGATCCTGAACGGATTCGCGCCGGCGAATGCGGCCCGCCCCGGCGACCTGACCTTTGCTGAGACCCCGGCCTATTTTTCCTCTGCCGAGGGCAGCGCCGCCTCCGCCATCCTCTGTCAGGTCGGAGTCACCTCCTCAGTCAAGACCCTGATCCGGGTCGCCCAACCGCGGGTTGCCATGGCCCGGTTGCTGCCCCTCTTCTTTCCGCCCGAACCCGTGGTTGCTTCCGTCCATCCCACCGCTTCCGTTCATCCCACTGCCGTCATCGATCCCACCGCCTGCATCGGTCCGGGTTGTGTCATCGGGGCCGGAGTCCAGATCGGTGCCCGTTCGAATCTCCACGGTGGCAATCACCTTGGTCAAGGCTCGCGCCTTGGCGACGACGTCCAGCTCCTGCCCAACGTCGTCCTCTACCCCCGCACCCAGGTCGGACATCGGGTCGCCATCCATGCCGGGTCGGTGATCGGGTCGGATGGCTACGGCTACGTCCTGGACGAGGGAAAGCATCGGAAGATCCTGCACCTGGGGAATGTGGTGATCGGCAACGATGTCGAGATCGGGGCGAATGCGGCGATTGATCGGGGAGTGATGGGGCCCACGGCGATTGGTGAAGGCACCAAGATCGACAACCTGGTTCACGTGGCCCACAACGTGGCGGTGGGCAAACACTGCCTGATTCTGGGCCAGGCCGGATTCGGGGGGAGTACCCGCCTGGGGGATTACTGCGTCGTGGCTTCGCAGGCGGGGATTGCCGACCATCTCAAGCTGGGCACACAGGCGCGGGTTGGAGCGAAGTCGGGCGTGATGCGCGACGTGCCGGATGGGGAAA
>CAZDYB010000678.1:0-2732 GCA_964509045.1 uncultured Akkermansia sp. | reverse complement strand
GCCGCCCGCACCTCCGCCGTCGGCGCCGTCGCATCCCACCTCGTCCACGGCCTTCGCAACCCACTCGTCGCCCTCCAGCAGGCCGTCGCCGAGGCCGGTCACGATCCCGACGCCACCGATACCGCCCGTCGCATGCGCGCCATGATCGACGACGTCGTCCGCGTCCTGCGCGATGAACAGGGCCTGCCCGGTTTCGAGATCACCGCCGACGAACTCCTCGCCGAAACCTGTCGCCGCGGCCGGAGCCAGATCCCCGGCCATCCCGTCATCCAGTGGGAATCCATCGCCGGATCCGGGCCCCCCCTCGACAACCGGACCGCCAACCTCACCCTGCTCATCCTTGAAAACCTGGTGACCAACGCCGCCCAGGCCCTTTCATCCACGGGCATCATCCGTCTCCGTGCCGCCCACACCGCCGGCCATTGGGAATTCGAGGTCCACGACAACGGTCCCGGTCTTCCTCCCGAAATCCAGGCGCGCCTCTTCACCCCGTCCCTTTCCGGTCGTCCCGGCGGCTCCGGCCTGGGTCTCGCCCTCAGCCGCCAACTCGCCCTCCACCTCGGCGGCACCCTCCAACTCCGCGAATCCATCCCCGGCCACACCTGCTTCCATCTCATCCTCCCGGGCTGAACTGGCGCCCCCGGGGCGGCGACGTTCGGTCGCCGGCAGCGCATGGATGGAACCACACGTGGAGACACTACAAACCGTTGCCGCCCCCAACCACACCCCTGCGCCCTCTGCGGCCAACCCCAGACGCCGCTTGGTTCCTGACCAACCCGGCATACCCTCCACCCGCGCTCATGCCCGGCATCGTCACCTATTCCCCCTCCCTCACCGTTCCCCTCACCCACGATTGCCCGTGGAACTGCCGCTATTGCGGCTATCGATCCGATCACGAGGGACTGATCAGCGAAGCCGAATTGGGCCGTCTCCTCGACCTCGCCTCCGCCCAGGGCGCCACCGAGATCCTGTTCCTCTCCGGTGAGATCCCCGATTCCCTCCCCCACCTCCGCGCCGAACTCGACCAACGCGGTTTCCCCTCCTTCATCCACTTCACCCGCTGGGCCTGCCTCCAGGCCCTTCACCACGGACTCCTCCCCCACACCAACATCGGCGCCATGTCCCGCGCCCAGTTCGATCTCCTCGCCGACGTCAACGCTTCCATGGGACTGATGCTCGAATCCATCGACGACTCCTTCAATCGGACGGTCGCTCCACAGAAATCCGCCGCTGGCCGACTCCGCACCCTCGAAGCCGCCGGTGCCGCCCGCGTCCCCTATACCAGCGGCATCCTCATCGGCCTCGGTGAATCCGGCGCCTCCCGACTCCGTTCACTCGACGCCCTCGCCGCCGTCCACGCCCGGCACGGGCACCTCCAGGAAATCATCCTCCAGAATTATATCCCCAACACCGGCTCACGCCTGTCCCTCCCCCCAGCCATCCCCACCCTCGACGAATACCTCGAACTCATCGCCCACTGGCGCCAGGTCGCGCCCGATGTCCCCATCCAGATCCCGCCCAACCTCAATCCACATTGGGAACAACTCCTGCCCCACATCGATGACCTCGGCGGGATCAGCGCCGAGGGTGACCTGGTGAATCCCGATACGCCCTGGGAACCACCCGCCCACTACGCCGCCGCCTGCGCCCGACACGGCCTCGAACTGCGTCATCGCTGGGCCATCCACGACCGCTTCATCCAACGCGGCTGGATCCACGCCCCCGTCCTTGAAGTCCTCCAACGCCGCTCCCGCAACACCACGCTCACGTCCCGCCCTCATCTGCCCGAGGAGATCCTCACCCGCGCCGTGCGCGGCGATGGATTGTCCGTCACGGACGCACTGGCATTGGTTCAGGTGGATGGTGCCATGGAAGACGAGCTCGCCCAGGCCGCCGACGAACTCAACCGGACTCTTCACGGCGACATCGTGACTTATGTCATCAATCGGAATGCCAACTTCACCAACGTCTGCACCACGAATTGTTCCTTCTGCGGCTTCTATCGCCCGCCCGGTCATGTCGAAGCCTATACCCGCCCCATCCAGGCCGTCGTCGAACGCGTCCTCCAGACTCCGTGGGTCACCGAGATCTGCCTCCAGGGCGGCATCCATCCTGACCTCACCTTCGATGACTATCGCAATCTCCTGGTCGCACTGCAGTCCGCCCTGCCCGATGTCCATCTCCATGCCTACAGCCCCATGGAGATCCA
This sequence comes from uncultured Akkermansia sp., assembly GCA_964509045.1. Taxonomy (GTDB): domain Bacteria; phylum Verrucomicrobiota; class Verrucomicrobiia; order Limisphaerales; family UBA9464; genus UBA6176. The sequence goes on along the minus strand of CAZDYB010000678.1, from coordinate 523 downwards.
TTCGCTCCATCTCAAGACCGGCCGACCCCATGCCGATCTCCTCGCCGAACTACGTGATGCCGGGCTTGGCTCCATCCCCGGCACCGCCGCCGAAATCCTCGATGACCGGGTCCGTCAACGGTTGTCCCCAGGCAAGCTCACCGCCGCCCAATGGAGCGCCATCATCCGTGACGCTCACCGCACCGGACTCCCGTCCACCGCCACCCTCCTCTACGGCCACGGCGAATCCTGGGAGGATATAATCCATCACCTCGACTTCCTCCGATGCATCCAGACCGAGACCGGCGGCTTCACCGAATTCATACCGCTCGCCTTTGTGCCCCATCGCAACCGATTGGGCAGTGAACTTGCCCGCGCCGAAGGCATCACCACTGATGAACTCGCACGCCGCTCTGGCGACCGCATCCGACAACTCTATCCCCTGGCCCGCCTCTTCTTCGGTCGGGCCATCCCCAATCTCCAGACCAGCTGGGTCAAGCTTGGCGCCGTCGAGGCCGCCCGGATGCTTTCCCGCGGCTGCAAC
>CAZDYB010000677.1:0-2748 GCA_964509045.1 uncultured Akkermansia sp. | reverse complement strand
CTCCTGATGATCTGCGTCATCTGCGCAATCTGCGGATCAAACTGCTTTTTCCAGGATGAAAGGTTGGCGGGACTGGTTGCCACAAGGTCGGCACCGACCCTGTCATTCGGCCTCAGGAAAGATCTCCTGCACGCGCGCCGCTTCCCATCAACGAGCCCCCGCCCCCTTGGTGAATGCCCGCACATGCCGGACGTTCGCCGCACGCGCCATCTGCAGCGCCTTCGCCACCCGTTCCCAAGGCGCATTGCGATCCGCACTCAACACCAGATGCAGGTTGGCATCCCCAGCCACCGCACTCCGCAACTCCTGTCCCAACCGGTCTTCCGTCACCGCACGCGTCCCGATGAAATACACCGGTTCTCCCGCAGCAATGGTCACGATCAAGGGCACCGGATCCGCCGATGTCCCCGGCTTCGGCGCATCACCCACTTCCGGCAGGGCCAGCTTCACCGACGGCTGATTGCGGAACGTCGTGGTGACCAACAGAAACGTCAGCATGACGATCAACACGTCGATCAACGCAATGATGATGATCGCCGGGGCCGCGCGCCGGCGTCGCGGATAGAAGCTCATGGATTGTCCCGGAAACCGGCCTTGCCGTCCTGCGACCCGAGATAATGGCGTCGCAACAACACGTCGCACACCGTCTCCAACTCCACGGCGAGGACCTCGACCTTCTTGTTGAAATAGCTCCAAGCCACCAGCGAAGGGATCGCCACCAGCAATCCAAGCAACGTCTTGTTCAATGCCGCCCCGATTCCCTTTGCCATGAGGGTGTTGTCCCCGGACACCGCCTTACCGAACTCACCAAACAACGGAATGATGCCGTAGATGGTCCCGACCAGACCCAGCAGGGGCGCGATGCCCACGATGATCTCCAGCACCACCAGGCCGCGTTCAAGCCGCAGGACCTCGCGCCGGGCCTGCACCTGCAACGCCGCCTGGTTCTCCGCCTTCGACCACGGCAGGTGATCCAGCACCGAAAGCAAAAGGCGTCCCAGGGCCGACGGCTGGGCCGTGCAGGCCCCGCGCAAGGCCTCCGGATCCGTTCCACCCACCATCTTCTCCAGCGATTCCGGCAACACCTGTCCCCGCCGCAATGCCCATCCCCGCTCCAGCATGAACGTCAGCGATACCACCGACATCCCCAGCAACAACCAGCTGAAGATTCCTCCGTCCCTGAGTATTTCCGTCATGTTTTTAAGTCTCCCAATCCCCCGGGCAAATGTTGCCCAGGGCACCCGACCGAACCGCTTCCAGCCCGGTGAGTCATCGATAATGAAAGGTGAAGGTGATCTCGCGGGTGTCTCTGCCGATCAACCGGCGCATGGTCTCCGGCCACCGCGCATACGGTGCCTGGCTCAGGATCGCGCTCTCACACAACAACGACCAGATGTCGCCCACCTCGGACTCCAGCTGGTTCATCTCCGCAACCGTCCCGTCCGAACGCAGTTCGAACCGAAGCTTCACCTTGCCCGTGCGATCCAGCGCATAGCGATGCTCATCCAGCAATGCGTACCACCGTTGCTGCACCGCGTAGATGAACTGCTGGTCGTAGTTCGCAAACGGCGATGCCTTCACGTCCAACGACGATTCGATGTGGAGCCGCGACACCCCGCCGTCCTGCTTCATCTGTTCACCCACCAGGATTCCCTTCTGCTGCCGCGCATCCGCCAACCGCTTGATCGGGCGCCGCTGTGGCAGGGTCTCCTCCTGCGCTTCCTGGGCCTGTTGCTCCGGTCGCGGCGTCTGCACCGGTCGCGGCGTCGGTGGCACCGGCCGGATCACCTCGGGCTGCACCCGCGTCGGGCGCGTCGTCACCTTCGCCAATTGCGTCTCCCCGGCCGCTACCGCCGGTTGCGTCAACGGTTCCACCTTCGGCTGGGCCTCGCGCACCTCTCTCGCCGCCTGCGCCCGATCCGCAACCTTCACACCGGGCTTTTCCTCCGCCGGCGTATTCACCGGTTGCGGTTGGACCGGGTTCTGTCGGGTCACCTCCAGGATCCGCACCGTATCCTCCTGCGCACCGTCCACACGCGGTTGAACCGCATCCGGCTTCGGCGGATTCGGATTCGCCGCCAGCGTATTGACCGTCGACATGTACCGGGTGTCCGGCGGGGTCTCGTCCGTGGCCCGCTCCGGATCCACCTCAAGAAACGTCAACGGAATCTCCACGTCCGGCTCTTCCACCGGACGTTGGGACGCCCTCTGAAGCGCCGGATCCTCGGGCCTGGGCAACACCGCCGACTTCAACCATTCCGGCGTCCGATCCGGATTGGCCTCGGCCCAACGACGCGCCCCTTCCCCGATCCCCAGCACCAGCACGTGGATCACCAGGGACACGGCAAGCCAACGCAGGACACGGCCCGGCCCGTCTCCTTCCGGATCTTCCGCCCGCCATGGATAAGCCACATCGCTCAAACGCCCTCCAACCTGTCGGACCACGCCAACCCCGGCAACCTGCGAATCATCTTATGACCACCACCCCCACCCGATCCCGCCCCCTCACTTCAGCAGGTGTTCCTCCAGAAACCGGATCGTGGTGTGGAACTGGAAATCCACGTTCCGCTTCTTCGCAAACCCATGTCCCTCGTCCCGCGCCAACAGATACCAACACGTCCCGCCGCCATCCCGCACCGCCTTCACAATCTGTTCCGCCTCCCCCACCGGCACCCGCGGATCATTGAAGCCCTGCACCACCAGCAACGGCACCCGGATCTTCCCCACCTGCGTCAGCGGCGAAACCGA
>CAZDYB010000676.1:0-2748 GCA_964509045.1 uncultured Akkermansia sp. | reverse complement strand
CTCGCCCGAACCGGTCTCGTGCCATGAACCCCGATCTCCCCTTTCCCAATCCCGACGCCGATCTCACCCCCGAGGTCCGCCTCGAATTGCAGATCACCGCCCTGCTCCTCGGCGAATTGTCCGCTCCCGACGCCGCCCGTCTCCGCGACCGCATCGAGTCCGACCCCGCACTGCGTCGCCTTCACGACCGGTTGCGCCTCGCCATCGAACTCTCCCGCGAAGTCGCCCGTCCCGACTCGTCTCCCGACGACGCGCCCGCCGATTCCCCCCGACTCGATCCCGCCCGACGCGCCCAACTCCTCGCCGCTTTCCGCACCCCGCCGGAGCCGGTACTTGCCCTGCCCCAACCGCCTTCCACCCGAACCCAGCGACGCGAATGGCTGGCGATGGCGGCCATGCTGGTGGTGTTGCTGGGTGCCGGTGCCGGGGTCGCCCTGCTGGAGCACCAACCCTCCACCGCCAACGCAGTGGCGTTGAATCGCCCCGCCGACAAATACTCCTTCAACAGCCCCACCTCCGACGCCCCAGCCCCCGATCAACTCAACCTGGGGGACGAATCGAAAGGCCCGGCACGTCCCACCACCGCAGCCAACCCGGTGAATCTCACCCGGTTCTCCATGGCACTGCCCCCTGCCGAAACGCCCCAGCCTCCCCTCGAGGCCGACCGCGAGGAATCGGCGCTCCCCACCGATCAACCCGCGTATCGGATGGACCCGGTACTGGCCCAGCGCTATGGCCTCGCGCCGCGTCCCGCAGCCGCGCCTTCCCAGACCCGAACGACGCCGGAACAGCAGACATCCATGGCTCGCAGAGGAGTCGCCGGATTTCTCCCCGCCAAACCTTCCCTGCCCGACTCTCCACTCACCGACTTCGAAAATGGCCGGACCACCTTCGGCTCCGAAGTCGCTCTCCAGACAAAAACTGAACGGTTCAAGAAGGACAACCGGGACCAGCGCGACGCCTTTTACAGACTGGAAAAAGCCGCCGCCAGCGCCGCAGAACCCGAGTCGAGATTCCTCAACGAATCGATCAGGGACAACTTCTCCAGTTTCGCCAACGGCATCGACGGTGCAGTCGACGGACTGGGCAGGGGCACAGCCCGGCGCCTCAACACCGACCAAGGTCTCGCCCGAGATGGAAAGGAACGCCGGAGCCTCAATCGCGGCATCGATCGACTCTCGAGCCTCCCCGCCAATCCCGACGATTCGCGGAGCAAACTCTGGTACTTCAACGCCACCCTGCACACCAACACCCCGGTCCAACTCGGCTTCCTCAGCGACAGGAACTCCCCCGAAGACACCGTTCAGGAACTCGAGCAGCTCGCCAGGACCCCCAAACTCCTCGAAGCACAACCTGGCCAGACCGATTGGCTCGACCGCAAGGCACCCCTTGCCACCCTCATCCCGCAACCCGAGGTCGTCACCGCCCAGCAACCGTTCTCCACCTTTTCCCTCAACGTCAGCGACGTCTCCTTCCAACTCGCCGCCGCCAGCCTCGATCAGGGCGTGCTCCCCCCACCCGCTTCCATCCGCACCGAGGAGTTCATCAACGCCTTCAACTATCACGATCCCGAACCCGCCGGCGCCGCTCCCGTCGCCGTCCATTGGGAACACGCCCGCGATCCCTTCTCCCAGCAACGCGACCTGTTCCGCTTCTCCATCCGCACCGCCGCCACCGGACGGCAACCCGGCACCCCCCTCAATCTCGTCCTGCTCATCGACAATTCCGGTTCCATGGAACGTGCCGACCGCGTCGCGATCCGTTCCGAATGCCTGCGCATCCTCGCCACCCAACTCCAACCCGCCGACCGCATCAGCGTCGTCACCTTCTCCCGCACCGCCCGCCTCTGGCTCGATGGCCTTCCCGGCAACCAGGCCGGTGATCTCGCCGAGCGTTTCGGCTCACTCACCCCCGAAGGCGGTACCCATCTGGAAAGCGCCCTCGACCTCGCCTACCAGACCGCCTCCCGCCACTTCTCCCCGGACAGCATCAACCGCGTCGTCCTGCTCACCGATGGCGCCGCCAACCTCGGCGATGTCTCACCCGTCACCCTCCGCCAACGCGTCGAGGACAACCGGCGTCGCGGCATCGCCCTGGACTGCTTTGGAATCGGTTGGGACGGCCTCGACGATGATCTGCTCGAACAACTCTCGCGCAATGGCGACGGGCGTTACGGCTTCATCAATTCGCCCGGCGAAGCCACCACCAGGTTCGCCTCCCAACTCGCCGGCGCACTCCAGGTCGCCGCCTCCGACGTCAAGGTTCAGGTGGAGTTCAATCCCCTCCGCGTCCTCACCCATCGCCAGGTCGGCTATGCCCGGCATCAACTCACCACCGAACAGTTCCGCGACAACACCGTCGATGCCGCCGAACTCGCCGCCGCCGAATCCGGCAACGCCCTCTACGTCGCCCAGATCCTTCCCGCCGGTCAGGGCCCCATCGCCACCGTCCGCGTCCGCTTCAAGACCCCCGACACCGGCGGATACCAGGAACACACCTGGGCCGTCCCTTACACCGGCCCCGCCCGACCTCTCGACCAATCCCCGCCCTCGCTCCGTCTCGCCGCCGTCGCCGCCGGCTTCGCCGAATGGCTCTCGGAGAATCCCCACGCCGGTGAAGTCACCCCCAATGCCCTCCTCCAACTCCTTGCCGGGGTCCCCGCCCTCCAATCCCCCGATCCCCGCCCCGCCCGCCTCGAATCCATGATCCAACAGGCCCGCCGCCTCCGGCCGGAGTGAGTGTCCGCAG
>CAZDYB010000675.1:0-2748 GCA_964509045.1 uncultured Akkermansia sp. | reverse complement strand
AAAGATGCCGAAGTAGAAGGCGAGGATGGCGGCGCGCGGGACGGGGATATCGCTGACGTCCGTTGAGGATGGGTGGGGATTGGAATGTTCCGAGTTCACGACATGCCATTACCCGGGATGCTGGAGAATGGGCAGATGAATTCCTGGGTGAAATTTCCACGGACTGAAAACCGGATGAAGCATTTGCAGCTGCAGATCTCGAAGATTCTCTTCCATGAAGCAGTGGTCTCTCGCGGAGACGCAGAGGCGCGGATGGAGACTGGAGGACGGGAGTCCGGGCACCCCTGAAGAGGCTCGACGAAGGGTGACGCAATGCCAGCTTTCGTCGGTCCAATCGGAAAAATGGAGACGTGACCCCTTTGCGTCTCCTCCCTGTCCAACGTTCCGAAATCAGGGCAGGAACTTCAGGCGATAGAAACGGAGGGGGACGTCCGGGGAGGGGAGGTCAAGTCTGCCCGCGGCATCGAGGAGGCCGACCTCGACCCAGGATTCCAGGTCCTCGGAGGACTCGGCGACGAGTCGCACCCGGCGCGGTTGGAAGCGGGATCGCAGGGTCAGGCGGAGGGGTTCACTCCCGGGTTCCTGTCAAAAATCTAGACGCGACCCCATTGCGTATACGCGGGGTTCAAGCGTTGAGGGCACCCCTTACCGGAACCGGAAGAACTGCGTGCCATCATCCGTCGGGATGTCCGCCTGCCGTTGGCCTTCAACGGTGGACACGGAAGCCTCAAGAGGCGTCCACTCCGACGCGTCGAGCGTACGGGACACCTCCACCGAACCCACGGCACCCTCCGGCCATCGCAATCGGATCCTCCCCTCCACGAAGGCCGCATCCAATCGAACCTCGCTGGGGGCATCGGGCCCGACCAGGAGGACGGCGGAGTTGCCCGCGCCCGTCAGGTCCACGCTGACCAGCAGTTTGTCGAAGGTCTCCGGACGCCAATGGGCGGCATGGATGCGCTGGACCGTCGCCAGGCGGGGTCCGCCCGGCGTCTGGATGGTGAACGTGTCACCCGAACCCAGCATCACCTCGTAGCGGTTGGGCAGGCCCGGTGTGACGACGTACAGGATGTCGCGTCGGGTGCCGTCGAGGAACTCCACATCGGCCGCGAAAGCCACCCGTCCATCGGGGGCAGCCGAAACCACCGGAAGGCGGAATGACACGATGCGATCGACGTTCGCGGGCACGGGCAACGGATCGAACTGCCGCGCGAGAAGACGGATGCTGAACTCGCTGGCGTGGAGGAGCGCCTGGGTTTCGAAAGGCAGGGTTCCGCCGTGGACGGATCCGATGAAGGCGATGCTCGACAGGTTGGGAGCGTCCTGGGCTCCGACGGACAGGTTCACCACACGCGTTCCGGCAGCGGTGCCATCGACGATTTCCTGCGAGAACGCCATCAGGCGCGGAACGGTACCGTCGTGCATCAGGAGCGCGGACCGGTTGGCGAGGTCGCCGGCGGTCGGGGCGTAGACCGCATTGGCAAGGATTCCGGCTCCGTGGGATACCAGTTGCAAGGAGGTCAGCTGGGACACCGGGGTTGCCGCCGATGGCATCCCGCCGCGGACCGCAGGCGCGGCCATGCCGGGCGAAAGCAACGGTGTCCAACTCCCCAGACTCCCGCGCTGCACCGCGATGCCGTCGGTGTTGCCCACTTCCCAGAGCAACTCTCCATCAGGGTCCACGCCCATGACCCGAATGTAGGAATACGCGGCGCCGGCAAGACTCGGCAGACCCATGCCTGCGCTGGCGGCGATCATCTGCACCACACCACGACGCTGGGACGCCACCGCACCCTGATCCGAGCGCGCAATCCAGACCACGGAACCGGAGCGCCCGCCACCTCCACCCGAGTAGGAGCCGTTGACGAAGAACTGGACCACACCACCGCCGGGCGTGACGAAGGTGGTCCCGGAATCCAACCCAGCCGCCGAGGGACGCTCGCGGATGATCACGCCCTCGATGTCCGGACGGACAAACCGCACGGCACCGTCGATGTGTTCTTCGAGATCGTTGACGATGAACTGGGTGGGCTGCAGCCCCGGGGGACCCGCGAGCCAGTCCACCCAGTAGGCCCGGCTCTCCGGGATCTCAGGGAGTCGGGTGACCACCGAACTCTGCCATGCCCAGAAATCGGGCGGTGGCACGTAGCCGCGGAACCGCGGTTGCACGATCGGCACGGACATCGCAATGACGGGTCCACCCACGGGAATGGAGAAATACGGGACGCTGTCGCCGTCGGCGTAGAGCTCTCGTGTCGTTCCCGGGCCGGTGGAAACCCAGGTGGCGTTGCGATCGATGGCGCCCAGGGATCCGGGCTTGTAGCGGCCGGACATGAGGATCCGTCCGGCCCGATCCCAGATGCCTCCACCCACGGTGGCCACCTCGAATGTCTCCGCATCCCCGGGGGTCTGGTCGGTGGCGAGGATCACTTGGATGGTGGCGGCCTCGGCGGAAGCCAGGCCCAGCAGGATCAGCACTCCCTGGAGCACAGCGTGGAAACGAAGGGGTCTCATGGATGGCGGGATCCCATCCAGGACGACGTCTCCGGGCCGGGATCCTGAGATGGACCCTAAGCGGAGGCGCAGGACTTGGAAGCGCGCAGTGGGAGGGGTGTGGGCCAGTGGAGCAATGGGGTCGTATTTAAAGATTCGACATTTGGGTCGGGGCGCAGACCCCTGCCAGTCCTCCAGCGAACAGATGGGGAGACAGGCCCGGTCCATTCGGGCCCGGGCCAATTGTCAACAATT
>CAZDYB010000674.1:0-2748 GCA_964509045.1 uncultured Akkermansia sp. | reverse complement strand
TGCCGTTGCGATCATCGGTCAACGTCGCCAGACGTCCGTGGGGATCGTAGGCGCGTAAGCGTCCGGTGAACCGCATCTACCGCACGCGCCGGTCGGCGTGCAGGATGCGTCGATGAATTCGATCTCGCCCCCGGTTCCCCGCCGCATCCGTACCACCGCTACCCAGCGCAGGGTCTGGATCTCCCGCCTGCAGCGCTCTGGTCTGGATCTCCCGAGCTTCGCCCGACGTCATGGCCTTGTCCTGAGTTCTCTCCAGCGTTGGCACCGACAGGTGGGTGCCGCACCTGACGTCGCCCCGCTTCCCGTCTTTCACGAGGTAGCGTTGCCTGGTTTGCTCGGGCCCAAGCCATGGGCTGCCGAGTGGCAGTTCCCGGATGGTCGCATCCTCCGCTTGGACGCCGATCTGGCCCGCTGCCTCATCGAACGTCTCGGGCAATGATCTCCTTCACTCCTTCCCTCCGGATCCATGTCTGTCTCGGCTCCGTTGATCTCCGCGGCAGCTTCGACCGCCTGAGCGCCATCGTGAAGGCCACCCTTCAGGCAGACCCGCTCTCGGGACATCTCTTCGTCTTTGGTAACGCCAGGCGCAACCGCCTCAAGGTGCTCTGGTGGGACGGTTCAGGTTTCTGGGTCGCAGCCAAGCGCCTCGAGGCTGGTCGATTCCGCTGGCCGTGTGGCGAGGGAGCCTCCGCCGACCTCCGGCCCGAGGAATGGATCAACTTGGTTCAAGGGTTGGAAGTGGTCGGACGGGCTGGGTGGTATAGACGCTGAAATGTCCCTGAAATCGCGGCGGTTGGTGTTGCCGTATTATATAGATTCGGGCATGATTTCATCCGTACTAGATGCCCGTCGCGCCACCAGTTTCCGCCCTGCCAGCAGCCCTTCCGGAGGCGCATCGTCTGATCGAGAACCTCAGCGCCGAATTGCAGAGGGCCCAGTGGCAGATCGCCGCCCTCAAGAAGCAGCTTTACGGTCCCGGTGCCGACCGCATCAGCAAGGAAGCGCCCATCTCAACGGAGCAGAAGTTGATGGATCTGTTTCCGGCACCTGCCGAGCCGCCGGCAACTCAGGACGTCCTGGTCCCGGCCGAGGAGGTGGATTCTGCGGCCAAGGCCAAATCCCGGCCTGCCCGGCGCCCCTTGCCTTCATCCTTGGAGACCGTGGTTCGTCGAATCGAACCCGCCGCGGCGGACAAGGTCTGCCCGCAGTGCGGCGTGGAACGGTGCGAAATCGGCTGTGAGCGCTGCGAGCGGGTCGAGTACATCCCCGCCAGGCTCATCCGCGAGGAGATCGTCCGGCCCAAGCTGGCCTGCAAGAAGTGCCCGGAGGCCGGGATCGCCATTGCACCAGTGCCGCCTGCGGTGGTTGAGAAGGGACGCTACGGAGCCGGACTCATTTCGCAGGCGGTGTTGGCCAAGTACGACGACCATCTGCCGCTGGACCGGCAGTCCAAGCAGTTCGAGCGTCTGGGCCTGGTGATCCCTCGCCAGACACTCTGCGATCTGATCGGCAAGGCGGCTGATCTGCTTCAGGGCGTGGTTGCCGAGATGAAGCGGGAGTTGCTGGCTGGCGGGTACGTGCAGGTGGACGAGACCCCGGTTCGGGTGCTGGACCCGGAGGTCAAGGGACGCAGTGCACAAGGTTACCTCTGGGTGCTGGGTAAACCGGGTGGCGACGTGGTTTTCGAATTTCACCCGGGGCGTGGCCGGGAATACGCGGAAAAGCTGCTCGATGGGTATCGGGGAATTCTTCAGCGCGACGGATATGGCGTCTACGGAGCGATGGCCAAGGATCAACCCGCGTTGATTCCCGCAGGATGTCTGGCGCATGGCCGTCGCAAGTTCGTCGATGCGGTGGAGGACGAACCGGAGAAAGCTCGGTGGGTGGTGACACGGATGGCTCGGCTCTACCACATCGAGCGGATCGCCCGTCAGGAGAAGCTCGACCCGGAGGCTCGACGCAGACTCCGAGAGGAGAAGGCACCCCCGATCTGGACGGAGCTGAAGGAGTATCTTCAGGCTCACGCACCGGGATCTTTACCCCAGAGCCCGTTCGGCAAGGCCGTGCGGTATGCGCTGGCTGAGTGGGCTTCCTGGCAGACCTACCTGAGTGACGGACGGGTGGAGATCGACAACAACCTGACGGAGAATGCAATTCGGCCAGTGGCCATCGGCCGCAAGAATTGGATTTTCATAGGGCACCCGGATGCCGGCTGGCGGAGTGCCGTGATCTACTCGATCATCGCGAGTTGTCGTCGGCATGGGATCGATCCGTGGGACTACCTCAAGGAGGCACTTGAGGGACTCGCCGCTGCAACCAACAAGACGGTCGGTAGCTTCACGCCTGCAGCATGGGCGGCCCGCCGTCGCAGTCAGGCCGACAAAGATCTCGCCGACTGAGCGGCCCCTCGATGACGACCGACTCGGTTGCGGCTCGGGGGGATGCGGTTCACCGGACGCTTACTCCGCACCGACAACGACCGGGGCGGCTTTCGCGTCCTGTCCGAACTTCCCGGGCGGTGTTCATGGTGGGCGGAAGCTCTCCGAGGTGGTTGGAAGGATTGCCGGATTGAAGTACCCGGCGGCGGGCTTGGGGGTGAAGCGGATCAAGGAACGGCGAACCCGGGACCCGACATGCGAGCGGTTGATCCGGCGGCTACGAGCTTATACATTGAAGCTTAGAATGGGACCCCACTCATCTCTGTCACCCGCGGATTCAGGACGACCGCGGATGGAGACAAATGGCCTT
>CAZDYB010000673.1:0-2753 GCA_964509045.1 uncultured Akkermansia sp. | reverse complement strand
TGGCAATCGTCTCATCTGACTCAAAGTCCTCGAAAAAGCCCGTCACGGAACACCTCCGCGTCTCAGCCAAACCTTCCTGTCCCCACAATGAGATGAGCCATCGATGTGCGGAATGAATTCCGCGCTCCACGGGTAAAGGACACCGGATCAGTTCCCCCTTTCGTGTGTTTCGTGTGTTTCGTGGTTCAACAAACCCCGGAAGACTCAGCCCACGAAACACACGAGAGGACACGAAATCTACCCCGGAGCGGCGAGGTCTGATCGCCGTGCCCAAGCCCCACACCCATCACCCCTCCCTCCGCGTCTCAGTCAGACCTTCCTGTCCCCACAATGAGATGAGCCAGCGATCTGCGGAATGAATTCCGCGCTCCAAGGAAAAGGGCACAGCACCAGTTCCCCCTTTCGTGTGTTTTCGTGTGTTTCGTGGTTCAAATAAGCCCGGAACACTTAGCCCACGAAACACACGAAAGGACACGAACCAGAAGATGTTGTGAGCGGTCCCACCCGTGCCTGAAATGCAGGCCCGAAAAAACGGTTGCCCTCGCGTCCCGTGAATTCGCTGGATCTGCCCGCCCCTATCCGGATCTCAGCCAGCGGTCATAGATCCTATACCGCCGGGTAACCTTGCCCTGGAACAATCCCGTGAGGCGATGGACCCGGATGTTGTCTTCCAACACCCACGAGGCTTCGCACCCGGTGATTCCCATCGCCTCCGCCGCCAACAAGGTCTCGGCGAACATCCAGCCTTCCAATCCACGTCCCCGGCACGCCTCCGTCACCCCCAACGCGATCAACCGCATCCGGGCCGGTCGACGCCATCCCAGCAGCACCGGCAGGGCGCGGATCAGGGCCGGGCTGATCAAACGACCGTGCATCGGACCCAGCACCTCGTTCACGTCCGGCACCGCCAACAACAAACCCACCGCTTCCCCCTTCACCATCGCCATCCACACCAACCCCTCCATCAACAGCGGCTTCAAACGGTCCGCCAGGAAATCGATCTCGTCCGCCGTCATCGGCAACGCCGACCAGTTGCGTTCCCAGGCCGCGTTGTACACCGACTTCAACGCCGGCAACACCGTCGCCAGGTTCTTCGACGTCACCGCCTCCAGACTCACGTCACGGAACCGCCGCTTCAGCCCATCCCGCAACTGCAGCAACCGCGGCCGCGGGCTGTCCCGCAATTCCAGGTCGAACGCCAACAGATCCTTGGCCTTCTGATATCCCGCCGCCTCCAGGCAGGGCCCAAACCACGGCGGATTATAGGGCATCATCACCGCGTTCGGCCGATCAAACCCCTCCACCAACAGGCCACATTCCTCATTGATGTTCGGGTTCATCGGCCCCAGCACCCGGATCGCTCCCCGTTCCATCGCCCAACGCTCCACCGTCGCCATCAGGAGCGCCGTCACCGCCGGATCGTTCTCTGCCTCGAAGAACCCGAAGAAGGCGCACCGTTCCCCATGCGCCTCCGCATGGGCTTCATCCAGGATTGCTGCCACCCGCCCCACCAGGCGACCCCGACGCGTCACCACCCACAACTGCCGCGCCGCATGACGCCAGTACGGATTGGAATCCGACAACACCCGCTTCACCTCCAACACCAGGGGAAGCACACACCGGGGTTCACGCCCCGAGATCAGTCGTTGAACCGAGCAGAATCGGTCCAGGTCACGTCGCCGGTTCGACACCGCTTCGACATGCAGATCCGTCGACACACCCGGGATGCTCTCGACCAACTGGGGCACGTCCCATGCTGGAAGTGTCCCCGGAAAATGGGAAGCACAGGGATTCGATCACGACATCTGCCTGGAAAGGAATGTCCTTGGCCCACGAGCGGCGAATAGAACCCGCCACTCCATTCTCTGGAGCGCGGAATTCGTTCCCCACCTCAACCCTCCACTCCCCGTGCGGATGAACAGGTCCGCGCTCCCCTCGGACCCATCCCATTCCTCAGCCCTGGCCCCGACTCCATCTGGACCCATCCATACTCTTCCACCCGTTCCCCGGATCCGGCCGACTCCGGATGCCGGGCGATCAAGCGTTCCTGCGGGTTCCGGAACTGAACACCGGCAGCGGCCAGGTAACGGTCAAACACCGAGGTGTTGTCGATGAATCCGCGGAAACCCTCCGCGCCGGGTCCAATGGCCAGGATGGGTACCAGATCGGAAGTGTGGTTCGTTCCGGTGAAGCAAATGCCCACGTGATTGGCCAGCACCTGACCCATCGCGGCATTGTCCCCGGCCATCACCTCATACAGGGCATAACCCTTCTTCTTCAGGAAAGGATCCAACAACTCCCGACGCCGTGTCGAAGGCGTGTATCCGGTCGTCTCCTGGAACACCTGGTTGAACTGTTCGACCGTCTCGGTCACGAGCAGGCGTTTGACGAGTTCCGGGATCGATTGACGGATCGACAGCAGGTTTCGGAACAGGGCGTTGCTCTTCCCATAGTTGTCGCCCATCCCGTTCAAACCCGGATTGCCGGTGGCATGGTCCGTCGTGATCACCAGCAACGTGTCCGGATGCTCCGCCTGATACGCGAGACCGACATCGAGAGCCTCATCGAAGCCGATCATCTCACGGACGGCTGACGCCGCGTCGTTGTTGTGACACCCATGATCCACCCGACCACCTTCGACCTGCAGGATGAACCGCTCCGCTCCGCCCAACCGCTTCAACGCAGCCCGCATCATCGTCGCCAGGCTCGGTGCGTCTTCCACCTTCGTGATCCCGCCCGCGACATCCACCGTG
>CAZDYB010000672.1:0-2755 GCA_964509045.1 uncultured Akkermansia sp. | reverse complement strand
GGCGAGCTGACGGAGGCGAAGGATCTCGGCGTCGAGTTGGGTCGTCATCTCGCGTTGGGCCTGGCTGATCAGGTTCGGGAGGTGTTGGTGCACGATGTCCTCGGACTTTTCCAACAGGAGCGGGAGGATCCGCTCCCGGATCTCAGATTGGCTGACATGGGGGTAGGCGTCGCCGGGCCGGACCTGGCGCGCGAGCGATTCGCGGTCGATGAGGGTGCAGGCGTCGTTGCCCTGGGGATCGACCAGGACGCGGAGGGGTGTGGGTGGCAGGAAGCGATCGATGTGGAGGGCTGGGGGGGCGACGCATTCGAGGAGGAAGATGGTTTCCAGGTAGAGCCCGTTGCCCTTGCCGTCCTTCCACAGGCCGAAGCTGGAGTTTCCCTTGTCGACGCCGAGGACCAGGTCGAGGGCGCCGGTGACCAGGGGATGATCCCAGGTCAGGAATTGGACATCCTCGCGGGAGAGGGCGCGGGTGCGGTCGCTGGTGACGGTCAGGCCTTCGAGGGGCAGTCCGGGGAAGGACTCCGCGAAGATGCCGGCGGAGCCGAGTCGCCAGGTGCGTGCCGCGATCTCCTCGACGTGGATGTTGAAGTGATCGAACACGGCGACCATGAACGGATCGAGCGTGGGATCGGCGTCCTGCTTGCGGATCTCGTCAACGACGCGGGCGGCGAGCTTCGGTCGGAATGAATTCAGTTCGAGGAGACGGTCGCGTCCCTTTTCGAGCCGGGCGGTGAGTTCGAGACGGGCGGTGCGGGTTTCGGCGGTGAGGTGGGCGAGGTCGGCGCGGGCGGATTCGCCGCGTTCGTGGAATTCGAGGGCCAGGTCCGTGATGCGTGGGCCGAATTGTTCGAGGAGCGCGCGTCCGCCCTGGAGGTTCTTTTCGAAGGAGTTCAGGCCTTCGTGATACCAGCGGACGAGGAGTTCCTGGGGGCTGCCGACGACGAACGGAAGGTGCAGCTGGATTTCGGAGGTCTGCCCGATGCGGTCGAGCCGGCCGATGCGTTGTTCGAGGAGCTCGGGGTCGAGGGGGAGATCGAACATCACGAGATGATGGGCGAACTGGAAGTTGCGGCCTTCGCTGCCGATCTCGGAACAGATGAGGAGACGGGCGCCGTCTTCCTCGGCAAACCACGCGGCGTGGCGGTCGCGTTGGACGAGGGTGAGGCCCTCGTGAAAGACGGCGAGTTTGGCGCTGGTCCAGGCGCGGAGTTCACGTTCGAGGGTCTCGGCCTTCGCCCGGGTGCGGCACAGGACGAGGATCTTTTCATCGCCGAGGGCGCGGAGCTGTTCGATCAGCCATTGCACCCGGGGATCCGCGGAAAAGTCGGGCTCGAAATGCGCCGCCAGGCTGGCGTCGGAATCCGCGGAGAACTCCTCGGTGAGGCGTTCGAAGAGTTCGACGTTGTCGCTGTCTTCGTCGAGGGGCCAGAGACGGGCGATGCGGCGGGGAAAACCGGAGATGGTCAGGCGTGTGTTGCGGAACATGACGCGCCCGGTGCCGTGCTGGTCGAGGAGGGCTTCGAGGAGGGCGTTGCGGACGGAGTCGTCGGCGAGCTTGGCCAGGCGGGGTTGGAGTGCGGTGGGCGTTTCGACGAGGAGACGTGCGAGGGCGGCGATCTCGGAGGCTTCGAAGCTTTCCTGCGCGATCACCTTTTCCGCGAGACGCGCGACCTCGCGGTAGCCCTCGGATTCCTGGATGAAGGCGTCGAGGCTGTGGAAGCGATCGGGGTCGAGAAGTCGGAGGCGCGCGAAGTGGCTGGCCATGCCGAGCTGTTCGGGGGTCGCGGTCAGCAGCAGGAGGCCGGTGATGGCCTTGCCGAGGGATTCAACCACGGCGTATTCGGGGCTGGCGGATTCGGGGGTCCAACCGAGGTGATGGGCTTCGTCGACGACGAGGAGATCCCATCCGGCGGCCAGGGCCTGTTCACGTCGGCGCGGTGTGCCGGTGAAGAGGCTGAGGCTGGCGATGACGAGTTGGTCGTCGAGGAAGGGATTGGCCTGGGTACTGCCAGCTTCGATGGCCGTGCAGCGTTCCTCGTCGAAGATGTGGAACCAGAGGTTGAAGCGCCGGAGCAATTCCACGAACCACTGATGGACGAGGGAATCGGGGACAAGGATCAGCACGCGTTGTGCGCGTCCGGTCAACAGGAGTCGGTGGATGATGAGGCAGGCTTCGATGGTCTTTCCAAGGCCCACTTCGTCCGCGAGCAGGACGCGGGGTGACAGGCGACCGGAGACTTCGGCGGCGATGCAGAGTTGATGCGGGATAAGGTCGATGCGGCCACCGACGAAGCCGCGGACGCGGGATTTGCGGCGGCGGTGCTGGTGGCGCAGGGCGGCGACGCGGAGATCGAAATCCGCGGGGGAATCGACATCCGCGGCCAGCAGGCGTTGTTCGGGTCGGTTGAAGGTGAGGGTGTCGGAGAGTTCGGACTCGGGGATTTCGCGACCGTCGGCGCGGTAGAGGAAGAGGCCGCGACGCTCGACGACGGATTCGGCGGTGACGGTGGTGTTGTCGCGCAGGAGGAGGGAATCGCCCTTGTGGAAGTGGACGCGTCGGAGGGGAGCGTTGCCGAGGGCGTATTCGCGGGATTCCTGGGTGGCACCGAAGCCCACGGTGACGGTGTGTGCGGTGGTGCGGAGGATGGAACCGAGGCCGAGCTCGGGTTCGGTTTCGCTGACCCAGCGTTGGCCGGGAAGATAGGGAACAGACATGTCGGGGGGGTTAGGGGGAAGGCAGGGGGGCGGAGAT
>CAZDYB010000671.1:0-2770 GCA_964509045.1 uncultured Akkermansia sp. | reverse complement strand
AATTCGACTTCAGCCCGTGATAACTCACGGAAATAGCGCGGCGGGCTACACCGGGGGTTCAATCCAGCTCGCGGGCGATGACCGTGTAGGCGCGTTGACGTTCGGCAGGGGCGAACCGATGCCCGTGATCGGGGTGGACGACTTCGAGTCGGTCGGTTCGGCCGGCGCGTTTCCAGAGGGGTCGCACTTTCTCCACCACGCGGTCGACGCTTTGCCATCGGAAGTTGGAGTCGCCCCTGGGTGCATTGATCCACACCGCCCGCGGACCGATCGCGGCGAGGACATCGGGGAAGTCGAAGGGCAACGCCTCCAACCGACCTTGATAAGCCCGCAGCCCGGGCATGTAGCGCAACTGGCACCATCCCCGTTCCTCACCCCAGACCGCCGGATTGCCGTCGTAATAGTCGCGGAAGGAATCGAATCCGCAGCTGGTCACCACGACGCGGATCCGTTCATCGAAGGCTGCGGTGAAGAGTCCGTTGTGGCCGCCGAGGGAATGACCGATGACCGCCACGCCGTTGGTTGAAACGAATCCCAGACCCATCAGGAGATCGATCCCGCGGACATTGTCCCAGATGGCCTTCATGGTGCCGCTGGCATGGCCCAGGCCGAGGACGTCGGGTGAGTAGTCGGCGAGCAATGGATAGGCGGGCGCGAGGACGACATATCCGCGCTTCACCAGTTCCACCCCGTATTGGTCATCCGGCGATTCTCCCAACCCCGCCACCACCTTGCGTCCGGCGGCATGGGTCTGATGCAGGGCCAACACCGCGCGCATCCGCGAGCCGTCGGCTGGAACGGGCCGGGGAATCAAGAGATAGGCGGGAACTTCGACCCCGGGTCTGTCGCCGGGTTCGCTCCGGTACCGGATGTCCTGCAGCACGTAGCCGTCGTGTTGGGTCTCGGTGACGACGCGCAGTGGGACGGGTCCGCGGGCGTGGCTCGGGAAGGGGCCCATCACGGATTGCAGGGCGGCGAGGGCCTGGGCGCGGTTGGGAATGGCGGTCGGCGGCTGGGCCAGGCTGGTGACCAGGGAAAATCCAAGGGCAAATCCTGCGACGATGCCGGAGAACATCTTCATGACGGGCTCCATCCTTCCCGGCGTGGCTGGCGGTGGCCAGACCGGGTTCATCCCCGCAATGCCGGGTGACGTCGGACGGTCGACATGGCCATCCAGGCCGCGGCGGACACGAGCGCGGATCCGAGGAAGAAGGCGATGCCCGGGATCTGGACGGGAGCGCGGTCGCTGATGAAGAAGCCGAACAATGAAGTGGCCACCAGAGGCGCGGTGAATCCGGCGATGCTGATCAGGCCGGCGACGGCGCCCTGGACGGATCCCTGTTCGTCCGGCCCGACTGAGCGGGAGATCATGCCCTGGGCGGCCTGGCCGCAGATGCCGGACATCGCACCGAACGGGAGGATCGCGTAGATCATCCAGCCGCGGGTCGCGAGACCGTAGAGGGCGAGGGTGACGGCGCTGAGGAGCATGCCCCACAACAGGGCGTTTCGTTCGCCGATGCTGGGAATGATGACCCGGGCGAGGCCGCCCTGGACGATGGCGGCGGTGATGCCGACCACGGCGAGGGAGAGGCCGACATCGGAGGGGGTCCAGGCATAGCGATAACTGGTGTAGAGGACCCAGGTGTTGTGGACCCCGAAATTGCCGAGGTTGAGGAGGAACAGGGAGATGGCCAGACCGCGGACGACCGGGCGTCGGGAGAGGCCGTGGAGCGCGGACAGGGGATTGGCGCGACGCCATTGGAACGGGCGTCGGTTTGCGGGGGCAAGGGATTCGGGAAGCACGAAGAAGCCATAAAGGCCGTTGGCGAGGGTGACGCCGCCGGCCACCCAGAAGGGGAGGCGCAGGCTGGATTCACCCAGCCATCCGCCGAGCAACGGACCGGCGATGAATCCGAGGCCGAACGCGGCTCCGATGATCCCGAAGTTGGCGGATCGTTTTTCGGGGGGTGAGACGTCGGCGATGTAGGCGGTGGCGGCGGTGATGTTGGCGCCGGCGAGGCCGCTCAGGGCGCGACCGAGAAAGAACCAGGGCAACGTGGGTGCCCAGGCCATGAGGAAATAGTCGAGGCCCGCCCCCAACAGCGACACCAGGATGACGGGTCTACGCCCCCATTGATCCGACAGGCTGCCGAGCACCGGGGAGAAGAGGAATTGCATCAGGGCGTAAAGGCCGCCGAGGGCACCCACCACATGGGCGGCCGAGGCGACGTCGCCTCCGCGCATCTGCTCCACGAGTTTCGGCAGCACGGGAATCACCAGTCCCAGCCCGAGGATGTCGAGGAACAGGGTGATGAAGATGAAGACCAGTGCGGGTCGACGTGAACTCATGCGAGGGGCGCACACCCCAACGCTTCCGGGCAAGCGAGGCAAGTCCGGTGCCACGGGGATGAATGGAGCGGCGACGTTGGGTCGCCGTGGGGATGGGGATGGGAGGGTTTCACGCGAAGGCGCGGGGAACGTGGAGAAGACAAAAGGCGGGAATGGAATGGCCGGGTGCAGCCGGAGCCTATCCTGGGGCATCGTATTCGTACGCGGTCGGGATGGGAGGTTTCGAGTACGAGTACGACACGGGGTTTGAGGATCGGATGAACCCTGGACCGCGGACATTGCAGTCCGCAAAGGAGGGAGAGGCATTGAGGTGCGGGATGAATCCCGCGCTCCCGGGGGGCAGGATCTCGTGTGGGGTTGGGTCGGGTGGCTGGGGGGATCGTACTCGTACTCGTACGCGGTCGGGATGTGGGCTTTCGAG
>CAZDYB010000670.1:0-2775 GCA_964509045.1 uncultured Akkermansia sp. | reverse complement strand
CCGCCCTTGAGGATGCCGCCGCCGCCGCTGGCCTTGCCCCCGAACTCTATCAGCAGCTTGAATCCACTGGCCGCATCAATGCCCCTGTCCGCTGGGAGCACCTCGGTTCCCGTCTCACCCTCAATGGCCCGCGCCTTCGGAATCAATACGACGGTTGGCTCCCCAAACCCGCCGATCTCACCCGATGGCGCGAACTCCGCGTCGTCACCTCCGCCGGCGATGACATGACCGTGAATGCCTTCCTGATCTGGGACGAAGCCTCCCGCGACGCTGCCCTCTTCGACACCGGATTCGATGCCACTCCAATCCTCGACCTCATCTCGGCGCACCAGCTTGTGCTCCGCCATGTCTTCATCACCCACGCCCATCCCGACCACGTCGCCGCCCTCGCACCGATCCGACAAGCCCATCCCAAGGCCCGCCTCCATTCCAGTTCCCGACACGCCCCGGTCGAGCAACGCAATCGTCCTGACGAGTTCATCGTCCTCGGGTCCCTCCGCATCAGTCATCGGGATACCCCCGGCCATGCTGAGGACGGTGTCACCTATATCGTCGGCAACTGGCCCGACGACGCCCCGCATGTCGCCATTGTTGGGGATGCCCTTTTTGCCGGCTCCATTGGTGGTGCCCGGGAGCATCTTGAACTTGCACGCCGGAAGATACGTGAGCAGTTGTTCTCATTGCCGGATCCAACCCTCATCTGTCCCGGGCACGGACCGCTTTCCACCATGATCGAGGAGAAATCTGCGAATCCCTGGTTCGACTGAACCCCTTTATCCGGACCCCCCCATGAAAACCTCGGCCCGTCTCGTCGCGATCACTCTCGGAATCCTACCCACGCTGGTACTGGCCCAGGCGGCCGAACTCTCCGCGACCGGCCCGACCAATCCACCACCCGCCGTTGTCTCCGTGCCTGCTCCGGACCCTGTCATGGTCCAACCCGCGCAGGAGGTTCTCGTCGACATGTCCCGTCGCCAGTTTGCATCCCAGATCAACCCTGCCAACCAGGCTGCCGCCACGGAACGTTTCAAGGCGGAAGATGCCCCGCGCAGCATCGAGGAATCCGGCGGCGCAATTCGAAAGCTCCAACGCGACCGGTCGTGGAAGGGGGTTTACGCCCTGTTCGATCCCCTCGCTCCCCTGCCCCCTTCCTATCGGTCCCTCGCCCATCCGATGGACAGCCGGAAGGCCATCGATTCCGCCTCACCCACCTCCCTCCGCGATGCAGGAACCGCTCCCGCACCCCATCACTTCCGCGATCCCATCTCCCATGAACCATCCCTTCGCCTCTGGTAACCGGGATCCTGCATGATCGAGTACAACCCCAAGGCGTGGTTCGTCTTCATCTTCCAGTTCCATCGCGCTGACACCTTCCGCCGGCTCCTTCCCATGATGCTCTGCATCGCCGCCTACTGCGGCGCCGTGGAGTATCTGGAGATCAGTTTCCTGCACCTGACCGACACCTCCAAGGTCCGGCATGTTTCCCTGGTCCACACCCTCCTTGGGTTTGCGTTGTCCATGCTCCTCGTGTTCAGGACCAACACCGCCTACGAACGCTGGTGGGAAGCCCGCAAGCTCTGGGGTTCCCTCGTCAACAGTTCCCGCAGTCTCGCCCTCAAACTCAATGCCCTGATCGCCGACCCCTCCCTCCGCACCGATCTCGCCACCCTCCTCGCCGCCTATCCTACAGCGCTCAAGGATCATCTCCGCGGCGTTCCCCACCCGGCTCCCGATGTCCTTCTGCTGCCCCATCCATTCGTCGCGGGCGAGCACCTGCCCAATCAGATTGCCTCCCTCATCCACCTGCGACTCACCCGGTGCGGGTTGAGCCCGGAACGACTTCTTCTACTCGACCCGGAGCTTCGCAATTTCTCCGAAGTCTGCGGCGCCTGCGAACGCATCCGGAATACACCGATACCATTCTCCTACAGCGTCTTCCTCAAGAAGTTCATCTTCCTGTTCGTGATGACCCTTCCCATCAGCTACGCCGTCCTTCTCGACTGGCTCGTGATCCCGGTTGTCGTCCTCGTCTTCTACGCACTCGCCAGCCTCGAACTCATCGCCGAAGAAATCGAAAACCCCTTCGGTACCGATCCCAACGATCTCCCCCTCGAATCGATCTGCACCACCATCCAGTCTTCCATCCAACAACTTCTCCCCACTCCACCCCGCCACTCGCCCTGGACCTGAGCCGTCCCGATGGCCCTGCCTCTCCGGGCGACCAGCACGACTTCAGCCGTAGTGACCGCCCAGATAGTTCGCGGTCCGGGGATCGCGCGGTTGCTGGAAGAGAACCTCGGACGGCCCCTGCTCCACCAGTTCCCCCAACAACAGATAAGCGGTGTCGTCGCTTACCCGGCGTGCCTGGGCCAGGCTGTGGGTGACGAGCACCACCACCCGCCCTGAACAGAGGGTCCGCATCAATTCCTCCAGTGCCTCGGTGCTGGCTGCGTCGAGCGCCGAGCAGGGTTCATCCAATAGGATGACCGAGGGCTTCAGCGGCAGGAGCCGGGCAAAACAGAGTCGCTGCTGCTGCTCCAGCGAGAGGTTTGCCGCAGGCCCCTGCAGGCGGTCCTTCACCGCGTCCCAGAGATCCACCGAGTGCAATGCCTTTTCCACCTCCGCCGCGACGCCGGATCGACCGAGACGTTCGGCCTCTCCGTGGATACGGAGCCCGAACGCCACGTTTTCGAACACGGACAAGGGAAGCGGATTCGGGCGCTGAAAGACCATGCCCACCTGGCGCCGGAGTTCCCGGACACACACTTCCGGCGA
>CAZDYB010000669.1:0-2782 GCA_964509045.1 uncultured Akkermansia sp. | reverse complement strand
CGCCGGCAGCAACAACGGCGATCCCGGCCTCTCCAGTGTCCTGGCCGAGATGGCCGGCGACTGGTCGGTGGTCCGGAGCCGCCTCGGCTTCAACAACCCCGACGCCTACGGCACCACCGCCTCGCTCCGTTACGAGAACTTCCGCATCATCACCAATGAGGTCAGTTGGAAAGGCGTCCTGAACCAGGCGCGCAAAGCCAACCTGCTGGATGATCCGGATGTGCGCCGCTATTGCCTCCAGATCGATGACGGCAGCGGCACGGCTGTGCCGGGGTTGGTCTTCGAGTTCAGCACCGCCATCGGCAATGGCCTGAACCTCTTCGGGCGTCCGCTCTCCCCGGGTGATCACAAGTTCTCGGCGAGCGCGTTTGCCACGAAGATCTTCGCCGCCGGTGTCGCGCTGGAGGGTTACGTGGGCATGGACAATCCCAACGCCAACTCCGGCGCGGTCAACAGTGCGGGCGGCACTTCTCCGGCTGATCCCAGCCTGATCTTCCTCGATCTCACCGCCCTTTCGGCCAATCCCTATATCTATCTCATCCCGGTGGGCATCGATTCCATGCGCAGTCCGCCGCTCGGGGATCAAAGCGACGTCCGCACCTGGAACGTGAACGACGTCGCCATCCCGCTGCCGTTCAACATCGGTGGATCGGACTACTCCTCGAAACGCCTCTGGCAGGCCGAGGACTCCCTCACCGAACAGCCATTCACGATCCGCAAGCACCAGGCCTTCCGCCCGGTGTCCAACTCCAGCCTCTTCAGCCCGGACATCTACAGCGGAACGGGCGCCCTCCAGCGGTCGCAGTGGACAAGCACCCGACTCATCGGACGCTCGGTCTGGAACAGCAAATGGAAGATCGTCATCCCCGGACGGGAACTGTTGAGCGACCCGAACGAAGGCATCGAGCGCTTCCTCCGGACGGTGAAGGACGTGAAGCTGCACTTTGTCACCTACTCATACTCCGGCAACTAGGCGGAACTGGATCATCCACCATGAATTCATTCACCATGAAACGACTCATTTCCTACACCGGAATGCTGTGGCTCCTCGTCCCCGCCGCCCTTGCCTACCCGCCAGCCCCGGACCACACCTTCCATGGCATGGTCCGCAATGAATGGGGCGATCCCATTGATGTGAGCGGCGCCAAGGTGTTCGTGCACTCCAACGACGGCGCTGGTGCCGCCGCACCCATCGCGGCTTCCACGCTGCCGGGGAGGAACTATCAATTGATCGTGCCCATGGTCTCCGCCCGGAGCACCAAGGTTGACTTCACCTCCGCCGGCAGTCTGCGCCAGACCCAGCAGTTCCGGCTCAAGGTCCAGATCGGGTCGATCACCTATCTGCCCATCGAGATGCTGTTGACCCGCCCGATCGGCGAACCGGCCGGCACTTCGCGTCTGGACCTGACCCTCGGTGCCGACACCGATGGCGACGGCCTGCCAGATGCCTGGGAGACCGCCAACGGGCTGAACCCCACGGATCCAAACGATGCGAATCGGGACACCGACGGTGATGGCATCTCCAACCGCGACGAGTATCTCGCGGGAACGTACGCGTTTGACCCGAGTGACGGCTTCCGGCTGGACCTCGTCGAGCAGACCAGCAACGGCAGCACGCTGGAATTCTTCGCCGTCCGCGGCCGCACCTATACCTTCCAGTCCTCCACCAACCTGCTGGAATGGACTCCGGTCACTTTCCGCACCGAGGCGGGTGGCTCACTCCAGAGCAACTACCCCGCGAGCGAGCACAAAACCCTGCGGTTGGATGTGCCGTCTCAGGACGGTGAGACCAACCGATTCTTCAGAGCCATGGTCCAATGAACACCCGTGATTCAAAGCACCATGGCGGCGTGATCCAGCCAAAGGTCCTGGCGGCCATTGTGTGCGTGCTCGTGCTGGGTGGCAGTGTTGCCCTTCTGATTCATCGCCGGACACCCGTTACCCCGCAGGTGGTCATTGCTGCACCCTTGGAACTTTCACGCACCAATCTCGTGCTCGAGGCAGGACGTCTGCGAGAACCCGGTAGTACCGCCCTGTTTACCGGGACCCTGGTCGAGCATTCTCCGGATGGCGTCCTGCGTTCCCGTTCCGCAGTGGTGGACGGACTGCTGCACGGACTCTCGGAGGGATGGCACACCAACGCCCAGCTTCAGGTCACAGAGCACTTCCGCGGGGGCGTTTCCGACGGCGAACGCATCAAGTACTACCCGGATGGCACGCGCCAATCGGTGGGGACGGTGGTCAATGGGAAACTCGAAGGCACCTTTCGCCGATGGCATCCGAACGGTCAGCTTGCCGAGACCGCGGAACTGCGGGCCGGAGTTCCGCACGGCCCGGCGCAATCGTTTTTCCCCAGTGGCTTCCTCAAAACCCAGGCCACGCTTCAGGACGGTAAAGTCACCGCCACCCAGTCCTGGAACGATGGCGAGCGGCACAATCCTGCGTCGCCCGACGGGTTGATGGCCGGTAGCCCGCCCTGACCCAACTGGCGTGTTTTCAGGAGGGACGGGTTTTCGATGACCACCGCGTCACCCGGCCCGAGGCTCCCGGCGGTTGGGATGGAGGCCTGGGGTTTTGGCAGACGACTTCGGGCGAGGAGTCTTCTCACAGCACGTTGAAAAACCCGTTTGCATCACTGCACTTCTGCTCCGTCCCGTCGAAAGAGCTGGATAATCAAGTGGAGCGGGTGAAGGGAATCGAACCTTCGCCTCGATTCAGGTCATTCAACCTGGAAAAAGCAGTTTGATCCGCAGATTGCGCAGATGACGCAGATCATCAGGAG
>CAZDYB010000668.1:0-2784 GCA_964509045.1 uncultured Akkermansia sp. | reverse complement strand
GGCCCCGCCATCCAGCAATCCGATCTCCCGCCCGAAGTCATCCAACGCCTCCTCCAACCCGTCCCCTGACCGCCCACCCTCAACCCAGTGGCGCCACTTCCCGATGCCACCCCGTCGCCTGTTCATAGGCATGGGCGATCCGCAACAGCGTCGCTTCACCCAACGGCTTGCCCAGCAATTGCAATCCCACCGGCAACTTCGGTCCCGTCGTGAATCCGCACGGCACACTCAACCCACAGATCCCCGCCAGATTGCATGAGATGGTGAAGATGTCGCTCAGGTACATCTGCAATGGATCCGTTGACTTCTCCCCCACCTTGAACGCCGCCGTCGGCGTGGTCGGCGACACAATCGCGTCCACTTTCCCGAATGCCTTCCGGAAATCCTCGCTGATCAACGTCCGCACCTTCTGCGCCCTCAAATAGAACGCGTCATAATACCCGCTGCTCAACACATAGGTCCCCAGGATGATCCGACGCTTCACCTCCGGTCCGAAACCCGCACCCCGCGTCCGACTGTTCATCTCGAATGGATCCAGTCCATCGACCCGACGCCCATATCGGACCCCATCAAACCGCGCGAGGTTCGCCGAGGCTTCCGCCGGTGCGATGATGTAATAGGTGGCCGCCGCATAGGCGCTGTGGGGCAGGCTGACTTCCTCCACCTCCGCCCCCAAAGCCTCCAGTTGCCGCACCGCCGCCCGCACTGCCGCGTCCACTTCCGGATCAATCCCCCCGATCTGGAATTCCTTCACCATCCCGATCCGCAATCCCTTCAACGATTCCCCCGCCACACCCTTCAACGCCTCCCGATACGCCGGCACCGGATCCGTCAGGCTCGTCGAGTCGCGCCGATCATGTCCCGAGATCACCTCCATCACCGCCGCGGCATCCGATACCGTCCGGGTCATGGGCCCGATCTGATCCAATGAACTGGCAAAAGCCACCAGGCCATATCGCGAGACCCGGCCATAGGTCGGCTTCACCCCGACACACCCGCACAACGCCGCCGGTTGCCGGATCGATCCCCCGGTATCGGAGGCAATCGCCGCAAAAGCCTCATTCGCCGCCACCGCCACTGCGCAGCCACCGCTGGAACCACCGGGAATCCGCGTGGTGTCCCAGGGATTCAACGAGGTGTGATACGCGGAGTTCTCGGTCGAACTGCCCATGGCGAACTCGTCCATGTTCAATCGCCCGAACACCACCGCTCCCGCCGCCCGCAACCGTTCCACCACCGTCGCGTCATAAGGCGCCACGAACCCTTCGAGGATCTTCGACGCACAACCCGCCGGTTGCCCCCGATGACACAGCACATCCTTCAACGCGATCGGCACCCCCAACAACGGTCGTTCACCCGCCGCCACCCCCGCCGCCAACGCCGCATCCGCCGCCGCCGCCTGCGCCATCGCATCGGCACGGTCCATCGACAGGAATGCCTTCACCTGTCCATCCACCCGGTCGATCTGGTCGAAACAGGCCTGGAGCGCTTCCCTCGACGACACCTCGCGTGTGGCCAGTCGGGTACCCAGTTCAGTCAGGGAGAGTCGGTTCAACATCGGCAGGACAGGTTTGAAATCGGAATGGGATCAGGACGAGGGGTGTTCAGGTGCGGCAACAGCCGGGCTTTTGCCGCCGATGCTTCATTCGATCACCGCCGGCACCACAAACAGACCGGCGCCTCGGGCCGGCGCATTGGCCAACGCCTCTTCCTGGGTCATTGACGGTTCCACCTCATCCGGCCGGCTGACGTTGGTGAGAGGAAACGCATGGGCCATCGGTTCCACCCCGCTCACATCCACTTCCCGCAGTTGCGCGATGTACCCCAGGATGTTCCCCAACTGTTCGCCCAGACGCGCTTCCTCCTCCGGTTCGAGCCGGATCCGGGCCAGTCGCGCCACGTACTGGATGTTGAAATCGGACATGAAAAAACCTCAATGCTCAGCTCGGACCCCGCCCGATCCACACGGGCAACCGGCCCGGCTCATACCTCGCCAAACTTGCCGTTCACCAACTCCACCAACTGGGCCACCGCCACCTCCGCGTCCTCGCCCTCCGCCACGATCTTCAGCTTTGAACCCGGCCCCGCCGCCAGCATCAACAGGCCCATGATGCTCTTGCCGTTGATGACCTCGCCGTCCTTTTCGAGAAACACATCGCTGCGGAACTGCGCCGCCAACTTCACGAACGCCGCCGATGGCCGGGCGTGGATCCCCTGGCGATTCAAGACCGTGACATCGCGGGAGACCTTGCTGCTCTTGGTGTTTGCCGAACTGGCGCCTGACATTCTGCCGCTCCTTATGGCCGAGCCCGATGCAGAATGCCAATGGGGAATTGCAGTCGGAACCAATCCTGAGCAATCTCCTCCTTCGGACGCGGCCTCCCCGGTCGCATCCGCACCGCACCGGTGGCGCAATTGGATAGCGCATCTGACTTCGGATCAGAGGGTTGCAGGTTCAAGTCCTGCCCGGTGCACCATTCTTCTTCAAGCGGTTCCCCAGGAAGCGGGTCTCCAGTTCCCAGAGCTCAAGGGTGTAGGCCGCGTGCCCTCACGCGGCGGATCCTCAGCACCACCCCTCGCCCTCCTGATCGTACCCGCCCCTTTGACCCACTCCCCCCGCCAGGCTTCACCCGAAGCCGACCCCATTCCGGAGCACAGGTGCGCACACCCGGCATCACGCCAACACCGCTTCCCGCATCGGGCGGGTACTGACCGGGGGAAGTTCCCGCCCGGCTTTGCCGATATCCTCCACCTCTTTCTCCACCAAGCCACAGAGTTCCCGAT
>CAZDYB010000667.1:0-2788 GCA_964509045.1 uncultured Akkermansia sp. | reverse complement strand
GCGGGACAAAGGGCTGATATGCGACCCCCCTTTGGGGCAATCGAATCAACGATGTCCGCCAACGCCCCCCCCTTACTCCCCTGCCAGTTTCTTCAGGCGGATCCTGCGATACTCCATCTGACCCCGGTCACCCTCGAGACCGATCGGGCCTGTGGCCGGGACCTTCATCGCTGCCTCGATCACTTCCCCGTTGCAGGTGCAATGCGCCACCCCGTCCTTCACCGTCACCTCCAGCTGATTCCAATCCTGCGCCCGATAGTTTTTCAGATCCTTGTACGGTCCCGCCAACGGATAGTCGCGGCACTGCAACTGCGGCTGCCGGATGAACACCCCGCTGTCCGCATTCGGCGTCGCCCGGAACTCCAGGCGCAAAACAAAATCCCCGGCGAATTCGCGCGTCGTCCACAACTGCTGGATCCGACGTCCCTCCGGCGGCGTCGTCACGATCAGCCGACCGTGCTGCGCCAAATACCGCCCATCCGAACTCCGCGCCACTCCGTCAAACGCCACCGGCACCGTCACGATCGGCCAGGGCGGCGCGTTGGGATCCGATTTCCTCCAACCTTCCGCCGCGCGGATGTCCGATTCCGGCGTGACCCGATATCCCCAACCCGTCAGGTCGCGTCCGTTGAACAGACTGACGAACCCAGGTTCCGGCTGGAAACCGTCGGCCTCCCGTTCCATGAACCCGAGCGTCGCCAGGATCGGACGCAATGCCGCCGCCCACTTGGCATAACCTGCTCCGTTGGGATGCAGCAGGTCGGGAAACTCCACCTTCTTGGCATCGCCCTTTGCATCCGCGAACAACGGCCACGTCTCGATCAAGGTCACCCGCGCATCGCCCTTCACCGCCGCCGCATAGAGGTCATTGATGCGCCGGATCTGATCGGCCGGCCGCCTGCTGGAAGCCGCACTGGGAAACACCTGGTTGAGGATCACCGGCATGTCCGGGTTGTGCCGCTTCAACTCCGCCAGAATGAGCTTCAGGTTGGCCGCGATGGTTTCCGGATCCGCCTTTTCCTCCAGGTCGTTGGTGCCGATCAACAGCACCACCGCCACCGGATCCAACGCCAGCACATCCTCCTTCAACCGGATCAACACCCCGCGCGTGGTGTCCCCGCTGATCCCCCGGTTCGACACCTTCACCCCGGGAAAACTCCCGCCCAGATCATCCCCCCAGCCCTGCGTGATCGAATCCCCCAGAAACACCACCGAATGCCGGTCCTGCTCCAATCGCTTCGCCCACCCGCTCCGCTTCTCCACCCAGAGATTACGAAACCAATCGGCACGACGGATCGGCCCAGCCCCCGGCAACCCGTCATCGGTCGCCGGAATCTGGAATCGGGCCGGATCCTGGCCCAAAGCCGACCACGCCAACCACAAGGCACACCACCAACGACATCCGCGTCCGAAGAGTTTCATGGAAGTCCCCTCAGGATGACGGCACAGGCCTGACCGCTCCAAGCGTCATTTATTCCCACCGAAGCGCGCCAGGGATCTGACTGGAGCGGCGACAGCCTGTCGCCGTGGGCGGGTGGATGGGAGAAGTGGCCGTGCGAGGTCTACAGCCCGTTGCCACCCGTCCATCGGTTTCTCTGGCAGGAGGGGTGTCAGGATGTCATCGAAGTTCGGCAATCGACGCCACCGCGCCACTCAGGTTCCCATGGTGTTCGTCCTCTGCGGACCACGCCGTGACCTTTCTTCCGTACCCATGTTGACCACGCTGATCATCCTCACCCGAATCCTGGTCAACCCGCTGTCGAACGTCTTCCAGAAGCATCTCAGCCGGAAGTCCGCCCATCCAACGGTCATCCTCGCGGTGACCCATGCCGTCCTCTTCCTCGCGGTCCTGCCCCTGCTGCTGGGTCCCGTCGAACTCGGCACATCCGTCGCGTTCTGGGCCAACATGACCGTCTGCGCCGTGCTGGCCGTCGTCAGCAACCTCCTGCTCATCCAGGCCCTGCAAACTTCCGACCTCTCCGTGCTCGGCCCCCTCAACGCCTACAAATCCGTCATCAGCGTGATCCTCGGGATCTTCCTCGTCGGCGAAATCCCCAACCTCCCCGGCACGGCCGGCATCCTCCTCATCGTCGCCGGCAGCATCGGCATCATCAACCGCACCCCGGGTCAGCGCCGACGCCACGCCCTCATCCAGTTCCTCCGGGATCCAGGCATCCGCCTGCGGTTCCTGGCGCTCGGGTTGTCGGCGACCGAAGCCATCTTCCTCAAGCGCGCCCTGCAAACCGCCCCAGCCCTCGAAGTCTTCGCCGGTTGGTGCCTGCTGTGTTGTCCCCTGGCCGCCTTGGCCGTGGCCATCCGGTTCCGCGGTCGACTGGTCTCGGCATGGGCGGGTCAACGTCCCCAGATACCCGCCTTCGTCGGCCTCGCGATCTCCACCGGCCTCATGCAGGTCATGTCCCTCCTCACCTTCGAACGGATGTCGGTGGGATATTCCCTCGCGTTGTTTCAACTCTCGGCCCTGGTCAGCGTGCTCTTCGGACATCACTTCTTCAGCGAAGGCCACCTCCAACGCCGCCTCATCGGCGCCTCCGTCATGGTCGTCGGCGCCACCCTGATCGTTGCCTTTGGCAATCGCTGAAGCCCACGCAATCCACACCCGTGGTCGACGTCGTCAGGAGGCCCTGCCGGATGCTCGGATCAGGTTCGCATCACCCCACCGGCCCTGGGGACAGGCTCCCGAAACCGATGACCTGCCCCGAGTCTGATGCTCGAGTCCCCTTCGTGCTCGTACTCGTACTCGAAAATGTTGGGGTGGAGGAATGGGGCC
>CAZDYB010000666.1:0-2794 GCA_964509045.1 uncultured Akkermansia sp. | reverse complement strand
GACTCCGAACGCCTCACCCTGGAAGGCCAGGTCATGGGCACGCCGCATTACATGGCGCCCGAACAGGTGGCCCGACCGCTCTCGGTGGATCACCGGGCCGACATCTATTCCCTCGGCGTCGTCTTCTACGAAATGCTCACCGGCGAACTCCCCATCGGAAAGTTCGCCCCGCCCTCCCGCAAGGTGGAGGTCGATGTCCGTCTCGATGCCATCGTCCTGCGCGCCCTCGAAAACGATCCGGCCCGCCGCTACCAACGCGCCAGCGAGGTCAAGGATCGCGTCGAGACCGTCTCCCATTCCCCCGGCCAACCTTCGGCCCCCCAGTCCCGCTCCGATTCGACCGACTCCGATCCGTCCACCGACTCCGTGCATGAACCCCGGGCGTTGTACTGGGGCCCGTTCCCGGTCGTGGTCGAGCGTCAGGGCGAACGCGAGGTCTCCTTCAACGGTGTCCTGGGTGCCGTCGCCGTCACCATGGGCCTTTCCGCCATCGCCCACATGATCGTCCGCTGGATCGCCGGCACCGAACATGCCATGCCCAGGACCTCCTTCATCGCCGGCATCCTGGTCATCGTGTGGGGCATCCGCCGCACCCTGAACCGACCCGAACCGGAACCCCCGGCGGTCACCGAGGCCGGGACCGTCATCCTCGACAACTCCCATCGACGCCGTGTGGTCCTCGAATCCCTCGTGTTCGTCGGCCTGTTCGCCTGGATCATCGGAAGCCACTTCCTGAAGGTCCATGCCATCAATCCCTGGCTCGCAGCCTCCGCCGGCAAGGCCAACGCCCGGCAGGTCGCCCTGCCCGATGCCACCGGCCGTTTCCTCACCGCCACGCTGCCCCAGGGCGGCACCGTCGACCTCCTCGCCGTGTCGGAACCCGGCCTCGCTCCCAATCAATGGTGGCAACCCGATGGCCAACCCCTCACCAACCGTTACGAGGTCCACAACCTTTCCTCGCCCGGGGTCGCGGTCCGTCGCCAGAACCGGATGATCCTCCGCATCGCGGATCTGCCGGCCGGCTCGGATGGACCCTTCTTCGATGCCACCCCGGGATCCTCCGTGGCTTCCGGCGGCACCGTCTACACCGAGGGTCATCCCCTGCCGAACTCACGCCCCGTCGCCTTCGCCTGGGAGTCCACCCCAAAAACCGCATCCTTCAACATCGGCATCGCCGTGGATCCCTGGCGTACCGTCGCCTCCGTCCATCCCGCTTCCCGGCGCATCACCCACTCGCCGGCTCCCGGCGATCCCCGATGGGATCTCCAGGTCCATGGCATCGCCGATTCCCCCGACGGCACCCAAGTCACCGTGGTGATGAAGCGCGAACCCCTGAACTGGCGATTCCGCATCATCGCCGTCGATGGCAATGGCAATGAGGTGACCGATCGCGCCACCACCGGTTCCACCACCTCCACCGGCGACGATGCCATCCTGACCTTCACCTTCCAGGGAATGGCCCTGTCCCAGATCACCGCTTTCAAGGCCCAGGTGCGCCCCATCCACTGGGTCCGGTTCAACAAGGTCGCCCTCCGTCCCGATGGTCCCTTGCCTGCACCCGAACCGCTCCGGTTCGCCCCGGAAATCACCATCACCTTCGATGAACTCATCGACTTCGATTCCGCACGGGTCGCGTCCCTGCCCGCAGATGAACCGGATGAACCAATCCTCGCCGGAGCCGGTCGCGCCGCGGCCTGGGCAACCCGGAACGGATTCGACGCCCTCGTCGGCGCCCAGGGCCTGGAGATCATCGGAACCGAGTTCGCCGATATCCGCGCGGATGACTGGGACCGGTTGACTCCGCAGCAGGTCATCGACCGCGTCTACCAGGCCCGGTTCGCGCCGCGTATTCTCCCCGCCCCGGGCGCCAGCGCCGCCTACCGGACCTTTGCCTACCAGACCCGTGACGGCGGATTCGGCCTGCTTCATCTGCACCAGGTCGGACCCGGCCTGCCCGCGGCAACCATCCGGCTCAAAAGGATAGAACGATGAGTCCGGAAAACGATTCCCTTCCCGGCCGCGGGGACTGCTTCGTCACCACCCGGTGGACGATGGTCCTCGCGGCCGGGCGCCGTTCCTCCCCCGATTCCGACCGGGCCCTGGCCGAGCTTTGCCGCAACTATTGGTTTCCACTGTACGCCTATGTCCGGCGACGCGGCCATTCCCGCGAGGATGCCGAAGACCTGACCCAGGCGTTTTTCGCCGGGTTCCTCGCCCGGAACCATCTCGAGGGCCTGGCTGCGGAACGCGGACGTTTCAGGGCCTTCCTCCTCGCCTCGCTGAAACACTTCCTCGCCAATGAATGGGACCGGTCCCAACGCCAGAAACGCGGCGGCGGCACCCCTTTGCTA
Organism: uncultured Akkermansia sp.; assembly: GCA_964509045.1. Classification (GTDB taxonomy): domain Bacteria; phylum Verrucomicrobiota; class Verrucomicrobiia; order Limisphaerales; family UBA9464; genus UBA6176. The sequence goes on along the minus strand of CAZDYB010000666.1, from coordinate 443 downwards.
TCCCTCGACTGGCAGGAAGCCGATGCGCGGTATCATCTCGAACCCGTCGACCCCGGGAACCCGGAAAGGCTCTTTGATCGCGAATGGGCTCTCGCCCTTCTCGAACAGGTGGTCGGTCGCCTCGGACTGGAATGCGCCGCCGCCGGCAAAGCCGACCTCTTCACCCACACCAAATCGTTCCTCATCGGCGGAGACGAACCCGCCGCCCACGCCGCCGCCGCCGCCGCCCTCGACATGGATCCCGGTGCCGTCCGCGTCGCCGTCCATCGCCTCCGGAAACGCTACCGCGAACTCCTTCGCGACGAAATCGCCCAGACCCTTGCCGATCCCACCCGGGTTGAAGACGAACTCCGTTCCCTGCAGGACGCCCTCCGCGCCTGATCCCGCACCTTCCGGAGCGATGAGCCTGAAAACGGCGTTGGGGTTCTCCACCGATTTCACGG
>CAZDYB010000665.1:1354-2797 GCA_964509045.1 uncultured Akkermansia sp. | reverse complement strand
AAGGAGCTGACCATCGACAAACGCCGCTACCGCGCCATGTCACTCTCTTCCGCGGAATGGAACCGGCAGCCGTTCCTCTCCCAGGAGGAGTTCGTCACCATCGAGGCCGAGAAGCTCGCCGACGAGGTGCTGGCCGACATCTTCTCGGTCGTCACCGCCGCCAACTTTCCAGGCACGACCATCGGCGCCCTGGGCGCCACCGCCTTCGACCTCGACGAGGTCCTCACCCTCCGGCGCCTCTGCGGGGAGGCCAACTGGCCGACGGCTCCCCGCGGGCTCGTCCTCGACGGCACCTTCATGGAAAACCTCCTGAAGGATAGCCGCGTCGGAAACCAGAACTACGGCAGCCCCGACGCCGTCCGCGAAGGCCGGGTTCCCCGGGTGGGTGGGTTCGACACCTACGAGGTCCCGCTCCTCCCCACCAACGGCACCGAGAAGCTGGCCGGCATGGCCGTCTATCCATCGGCCTTGGCTGTCGGCTTCGCGCCGATCCGCCCGCATCCCGTCCTCACCCAGACCGTCCTCATGTACCAGGTGGTCACCGACCCGGACACCGGCTTGTCTCTGGAGTACCGCATGTTCGCCGACGCCAAGATGGACAACGTCACCGAGGTCATCGAGTGCAATTACGGCTACGCACCTCTCGAAGTCGCTGCGCTCAAGCGCATCGTGACGCCCTGATCCTGAGCCTCCATCCCCGACGCCATGCGAACGGCCATCACCCTCGGGATCCATCACGGCGGCGAAATCGTCGAGCTGCTCGCCGCGGCGCCGACGCCCCTGGACGAACAGCGTCGGGCGTTCAAGGCGTTGCGGGCGGCAGCGTCCCACGAAAAGTTCGAGAGCATCGAGTTCTGGGACAGCGGAGCCGGGCGCGTCTTGCGGTACCGTTTCAAGGGCACGGCCCCTGAGGCCGTGGCCCCGGCATCGACCCCGCCGTCGGTCAAGGTGCCACCGCCAGGGGGTGAGTCGACTCCCGAGCCGGCCCCCGAAGTCGCGCCAGCGGCTTCCGACTCTACTCCGGACCCGGGGCATGCTGACGACGGCCCCGACGATGTCGACGGCTTCCAGGTCCGCAAACCGCGGAAGAAGAAGGGAACGTGACTCCGACCCAGCAGGCACGGACTGAAGGCTTCCTCGCGTCGCTTGGGCAGCGCGGGGTTTCCCTGACCTTGGTTCGCACGGGGCAGACCATTCAGGCCCTTGTCCAAGGCGATTCTCCCGACCCTCAGGAGTTCCGCCACGGCGACCCCGAGGCGGTCGGAGATCGCGTGCATGTCCTCCGCTCCCAGGTTCCCGCCGGGACCGGTGTCGGCGATGTCTTCGAAGATGCCGCCAATGGCTTCAGCTACCGCGTGGTCGAGGTCGAGAACCGGCCGGTGAACGTCGCCGTCGTGTTTCGATGCGAAACGGCAGAGGTGACCGCATGAATGTGACGGTCCA
>CAZDYB010000665.1:0-1344 GCA_964509045.1 uncultured Akkermansia sp. | reverse complement strand
GGCCGACTTCCAGCAAGCCGTGGTCCGGTACATCCGAGACCTCGGCCAGGAATCGCGCTCGGTCATGCGACGCCAGGGTCGGTTGCTCCTGCGCGAAGCAATGCGCCTGACTCCTCCGCGCACGCGCGGCCAGGGACGAAAGCTCGTGAAGGCGGAGGTGCTCCGTTCGGTGCGCCCGCTCAAGGCCTCGGAGTTCGAGGATAAGCGGCTTCGAAAACTGGTCCGCGCCCGCGACTACCCTCGCCTTCAGGACGCGCTCGATGGCCTTTCCGACGGACCGCTGGCCGGGAAGCGGGTGGTGCCGTTCGGCCCCAGCCTCCACCAGGAGGCACGCAACGCCCGCGGCCGCGTTCCAGCGAAGCACAAGCCGGTCCTCACCCTCGATGACGAGGCGGTTGCAGCCTACATCCGCAGTGCCCAGGACCGCGTGGGCCGCGCCAAGCGCGGATGGGCTGCCGGTGTCCTGGCTCTGGGAGGCAGTGTTCCGGCCTGGATCACCGGAGGCCCCAAGACGGGCGACTTCGTGGATCGCCTGGACAACCCAATCCTCGCCTACCTGCGCGCTGACAATGAATCGGAGTGGGCTGGCCGCGGGGACGATGACCGCGTGTTGGCCCGCGCCATGTCCGGCAGGGCGAAAGCCATCCTCGGCGACATTGAACGGAAGCTCGCGCGGGCAGGGGAAAGGGCATTCCGGTGAAGCTGGAGGACATCCAACCCTACGTTGCAGCCCGACTGGCGGCAGCGTCATCCTTGGCCGGTGTGCCCGTGGTCCAAGAGGATGGCACCTACCCAAAGACGCCGGCCCGGGAGGAGCATCTCCGCACCAAGGGACTGCTGCTGATCGTCTGGCAGATCGAGCCCGGCAGCGTCGTTGATTCCTCGCCCACGGGCGCGGCCGTCGTCGAGGTGTACGTCCCGGTCATTATCGAGGAGAACGTGAAGGTCAACCGGACCACGGGCGGCACGGGCATCCCAGGGGAGCAGGCGGTCCGGCACGTCATCCAGGCGGTCACTGGGCGGCCGGATCCGCGTGTCGGGGCCAACCGCGGTTTCGAGCTGCTCGATCCCTGGTTCCGCAATTTCGGCTGCACCGGCGGCGTTCAGCGGTACGTCGTCAACCTCTCGATCCAGATCACCCTCACCCCCGTGCTGTCATGAGTGACGTCGAGATTCGAGACCGACTTATCCGGCTGGAAACCATCGTGGGAGACGAGCAGCGCGGCGTCCTGTCCGAGCTCAAAGAGGTGAAGCTGTCGGTGCAGGAACTGAAGTCATTTCAACTCCGGGTGATGGGCGCATTCGGAGTGGTCGCAATCCTCGCCCAGGTCGGAATCCAAATGT
>CAZDYB010000664.1:0-2799 GCA_964509045.1 uncultured Akkermansia sp. | reverse complement strand
AAATCGGAAGCAGGTCCCCGCCGGAAGCAGTTTCGTGACGGGGGCGGTATCGCACGGGTCGATTGGGGTCGGAGCGGAACAGGGAAGGCTCACACGAAGGCGCGAAGGATGCGGGGGAAGAATTTGCTGCGCCGCCACTTCCATCCCCACGGCATGCCTGGTCTCAGCGCCGGACGCGGAAGGTTCCCGCGCCGGACATCAGTCCTTCGATCTCGGCGCGGGTGGTCCGGTTGGCGTCGCCTTCAACGGAATGGGCGAGGCAGGACGCAGCCGTGGCAAACCGGAGGGCGGTCTCGGGCGATTCCATCCCGGGTGTGTTCCGGCAGAAGATCAGACCGGCCGCAAAGGCGTCGCCCGTTCCCACACGATCGACGATGTGGGTGATGGGGTAGGGGGCGAAGGAACCGTCGGGGGCCGACGGTGCGTGGAAGGCCTGTCGGCTGGCGGTGTCGTAGAGGAATCCACCCCACAGATGATGTGACGCAGTGAGGGTCTGCCGGAGCGTGATGGCGATCTGGCGGAGGTTTGGGAAGAGTTCGTGGAGTTGGTGCGCGACGTCGAGGGTCGCTGCCAGGTCGGGGGCATCGCCGGCGGCGGGCGGGGTTCGCGGACGGATCCCCATCATCTCGGCAGCGTCCTCGCGTCCGCCGATGAAATGGGTGGTGAACGGCAGCAGTTCCCGCATCAGGCGGTTGGCGAGGTCGCGGGGTGCCGTGCCGGGTTCCCAGCGCCACAGCTTCGAACGGAAATTCAGGTCGCAGGACACGGGTATCTCCAGTGAGCGGGCGGTCCGAGCGGCGGCGAGATTGGCTTCGGCAGCGGTCTGCGACAGCGCGGGCGTGATGCCGGTGAGGTGCAGCCACGAGGCGTTGGTCAGGATCTCCGGCCATCCATAGGCGGCGGCGGGCGTGGTCGCCACCGAGCTTCCCTCGCGATCATAAACCACGGTTCCAGCGCGTTGGGCGGCTCCCTTCTCGAGAAAATAGAGTCCCAGACGACCGCCCGGTGTCCGGATGATGGAGCGGGTGTCGATGCCATGGCTGCGCAGGCTGGCCACGCAGGCGTCGCCCAGTTCGTTGGCAGGAAGGGCGGTGACGAAGGATGTCGGCAGCCCGAGATCGGCAAGGGAGCGGATCGCATTGGCCTCGGCGCCGGCGAAGTCGAATTCGATGGTGCCGGGCAGGGATTGGCTGAAGCGTCGGTAACCGGGCATGGACACGCGGCCCATGATCTCTCCGAAGGCGACGATGGTTTTCATGTCGTGCGGGGGTTGCAGATGGAATCGAAAGGTTCCCGGACGGCCCGGGCGTTCCTGCGGATGAGGCCCGAGTTGCCGATGGGGATCAACACACACGACTTGATCCGTGATCGGCCGCGGCGGGATGTGAAAGCCCAGGGTCAACCCTGGGTTTGCATCCCACGTTTTTCACGGTCCCTGAAGGGGCCGGACACCCCGTCATGACGTGTTGCCGAGGCCGACGAAGTTTCCACTCGTGGCTTGCCGCACGCGGGGTGGATTTCTAGCCTTGGGATCGTGAAGCGTCCGATTTCCGTTCTGGTGGGTTTGTCGATGCTGGTTTTGCCGCTGGTTGCGGTTGAGGTGGACACCGAGGACTTCATGCAACTGCGTGCCCGGGTGCTGGCCCAGGACGAGGCACTGGAGAGTTTCCGGACGGCGATCCAACGGTTGCGGGACGATGTGGCGCGGTTGAAGAACGAGAACGAGACCCTGCGCACCCAGGTGAATGCCCCGCGCAATTACGCGACGCCGGAACAGATCACCCGCCTGACGGAGCAACTGCGCGAGGTGGATCGCAACCGGAGTTCGGACAAGCAGCAGATCCTGGATGCGATTGACCGGTTGAAGGCGATGCCGCCGGTGGTGGTGCCGGTTCCGGACAAGCCCTCGAAGGGGCCGTCGGTGAAGATCGGGGAGAAGGTGACGGACAAGACCCCGGAAAAGACCCCGGACAAGCCGGCTCCAGCGGAACCGGAGCTTCCGGCCGAGTATTATGAGCATGTCATGGGTGCGGGCGAGACGTTGGGAGTGATCATCGAGGCCTACAACAAGGAGCATGGCCTCAAGGTGCGGCTGCCCCATGTCATGAAGGCCAATCCGGAGATCAAGGATGCGCGCCGGATCCGGGTCGGGCAGAAGATCCGCATCCCGATGGTGAAGTGAATTCAGGGACGGATCTGTACCGATCCTTCACCATCCATCCATGAAGCTGCTGCGCCGCATCCATCTCTATCTGGGGGTCCTGTACGCCCCGATGCTCCTCTTTTACCTGGGGACGGGGTGGTATCAGACGGTGAATCCGGACCGGTTGAAGTCGGTGAGTGAAGCGGAGACGTGGGTGCAGAAGTCGCGGGTGATCCACACCGACCAGATCCTGCCGACGGATCGGGAGTTGCGGGAGCCGTCGTCGCCCCGGTTGTTCCAGTGGTTGTTGCACGGGATGACGGTGGCGTTGGTGGGAGCGACGGGGGTTGGGTTGGTGTTGGCGTTCCGGTCGGTTCGTCCGCAATGGCCGGTATGGGTGGCGTTGGGTTTGGGGATTGCGTTGCCGGTGGGGGCGTTGCTGTTGGGACAGGGCGGGTGAACGGGCACGGATTTGGGATGGTCTTGAGGGACAGGTTCAGCCCCCTGGGAGCGCGGGATTCATCCCGCATGACCGTTCCCCCCTGAAACATCCAGACGGGACAGGCTCCTGAAGACTCGAGGGACAGGCTCCCGAGGATCCTCGCAGCTCTGCCGGCGTGATTGGGGACAGGCTCGATCGTGTGGGGACAGGCTTC
>CAZDYB010000663.1:0-2800 GCA_964509045.1 uncultured Akkermansia sp. | reverse complement strand
CTTCCTCCACCTCATCGCCGGCATCCTTACCCCGGACAGCGGCAGCATCCGGGTCGATGGCCGCGAAATCTCCGGCCTGCCCGAACATCAACGCGACCGCCTCCGCGCCAATTCCATCGGGTACATCTTTCAAGCCTTCAACCTGCTCCAAGGCTTCACCTGCCTCGAAAACGTCCTGCTCGGCATGTCGTTCGGCCCAGGATCGGATCCGGCCCGCGCCGAATCCCTTCTGCGTCGGGTCGGCCTGGGCGACCGCCTCCACCACTTCCCCCGCCAACTTTCCACCGGACAACAGCAGCGGGTCGCCGTCGCGCGCGCGCTGGCCGGAAAACCCCGACTGGTCCTGGCCGATGAACCCACCGGCAACCTCGACCCGGCCAACGCACGCCAATCCCTCCAACTCATCCGCGAAACCTGCGCCGAGATCGGCGCCGCACTCCTCCTCGTCTCCCACGACCGCGACATCCTCGCCGCCTTCGATTCCGTCCCTTCCCTCGCGGATCTGAATCAGGCGGCGCGCCCGGGAGGAACCCGTCCATGACCCTCGCACTCATCGTCCGCCGCAGCCTGCGTCAACACCTGTTGGCCACGCTGGTCACCGCGCTGTCGTTGTCGCTCGCCGGAGGCCTGCTCATGACCGTGTGGTCCCTCCAACGCCAGTCCCGCGAGACATTCGAACGGATGGACGGCGGTTGGGACGCCGTGTTGGGCGCGCGCAGCTCCAAACTCCAACTGGTCCTCAACGCCATCTTCCACCTCGAAAGCTCGCCCGGAAACATCCGGGCTTCCGACGTCGCCACCCTCGCCGCAAACCCGGCCGTGAAAAGCGTCCTGCCCATCGCCATGGGCGACAATTACGAGGGATTCCGCATTGTCGGCACCGCAACCAACCTGTTCACCGGTCACGAATACGCTCCCGGCCAACCCTATCGCCTCGCCGAGGGCCGCCTCTTCGAAGACGGATACCGCGAAGCCGTGGTGGGCGCCTTCGCAGCACGCCGCCTCGGATTCAGGATCGGCACCGAATTCAAACCCTATCACGGTCTCAATTACGCCGAACGCCCCGGCGACAACGTGCAGCACGAGGAAATCTATGTGGTGGTGGGCATCCTCGAACCTTCCAACACGCCCGCCGACCGCGTCCTCTGGATCCCCATCGCCGGCATCCAGAACATGGCCGGACATGACCCCGCCGCCGCCGAGGATGTCAGCGCCGCCCTCGTGAAACTCCGGGATCCCGCAGCCGGCTTTCGCCTCGACCAACTCTACAACAAACAGGGAGATCGCCTCACCTTCGCCTGGCCCGTCGGTGCCGTGATGGCCCAACTCTTCGACAAGATCGGCTGGTTCGAACGGGTGTTGACCCTGGTCGCATGGCTGGTGGCGCTGGTCGCCGCCGGATCCGTCCTCGCCTCCATCTACAATTCCATGAGCGCACGACGTCGCGACCTCGCCATCCTCCGCGCCCTGGGCGCCCGCCGTCACACCATCTTCTCCGCCATCATCCTCGAGGCCGCCGCCATCGCCGCCCTCGGCGCCCTCTTCGGATTCCTGGTCCATTTCGGCCTCCTCGCCACCGCCGCCGCCGTCGTCCAGGCCCGCACCGGCGTCGTCATCAATCCCTTTCAACCCGACTGGGTCTGGCTCTGGGCACCCCTTGCCCTCATCGGCCTCGCCGCCCTCGCCGGTGTCGTCCCCGCCGCCAAGGCCTATCAGGTCGATGTCGCCTCCTCACTCAGCCCCGATTCCTGATCTTCCATGCGATGTTTCGTCACCGGCGCCTCCGGATTCATCGGGGCCAACCTCGTCCATGAACTCCTCGCCCAGGGCCATTCCGTTCGCGCCCTGTTCCGGCCCCGTGCCGACATCCGCGGTCTCGACGGCGCCGAGTTCGATGCCGTCGAAGGCGATGTCACCGACAAGTCCGATTCCCTCGCCCGACAGATGGAAGGCTGCGACTGGGTGTTTCATGTGGCGGCCAGCTATGCGCTGTGGCTGCCGGATTACCGTCCGATGTACCGGACCAATCTGGTCGGCACCCAGAAAGTCCTGAAGGCAGCCGTCGCCGCCGGCGTACGGCGCATCGTCTACACCAGCACCGTCGGTTGCATCGGCCTTCCACGGAAAGGCGCCGACGGCCGGATCGTTCCCACCGACGAAACCACGCCGGTTTCCGAGGTGCAGATGACCAACCATTACAAGCGCTCCAAGTGGCAGGCCGAAGTCGCCGCACGCGAAGCCGCGCGCGACGGCGTTCCCGTCGTCATCGTCAACCCCACCGCACCCGTCGGTCCCCGCGACGTCAAACCCACGCCCACCGGCCAGTTCATCGTCGATTACCTCAACAGCGCCATGCCGGCCTACCTCGACACCGGCCTGAACTGGGTGCACGTCCGCGATGTCGCCCTGGGCCACATCCTCGCCGCCGAAAAGGGAAAGATCGGCGAGCGCTACATCCTCGGCCACGCCGAAGGCAACTGGTCCATGCGCCACGCCCTGGAGGTGTTGTCCCAATTGACCGGGCTTCCCATGGTGAAACGGGAAGTGCCCTGGAGACTTGCCCTGCTCGCCGCGCACGGATCCGAACTGCTTTCCTCCTTCACCGGCAAACCCCCGCGCGCTCCCCTCGCCGGCGTCCGCATGGCCCGTTACAAGATGTGGTTCAACCCCGACCGCGCCATCCGCGAACTCGGTCTCCCCCAGACCTCCCCACGCCAGGCCCTCGCCGATGCCGTCGAATGGTTCACCCAGAACGGCTACGTGAAGCCCCGCCCAACCCCAACGCGCCCGCGTCGGTGAA
>CAZDYB010000662.1:0-2801 GCA_964509045.1 uncultured Akkermansia sp. | reverse complement strand
GGCCCAAACCCAAACCCCATCGAGGTCTGCAACGGATAGCCACACACACACGAGGCACTCGCTTCCGGGATCAACACCCCGCCTTCCGCCGGCAGGATGTTCAGCCAGCAACCCGGTCGGGTTGGCGACAACCGCGTGAACGTGCCGTCCGCAATCCGGAAAAAGGTCGGGTTGTCGGCCCGGAACAACAAGCCGTCGTCCGCTCCCGTCATCCCGCCACAGGCATGGCCCGGACGCGACATCGCCCATCCCTCGGCCTGGCCCGGCGGCACCCAGGCCTTGCCCGTCCTGATCTCATGGATCCCCACCTCGAATGCCACGCGATCCCGCAACACCACCGGCCGTTTCACCTGTTGACCATGGTACAGGTCTGCCCCGGGATTCCGTCCGTCGGCCGTCCACAACTCCCTGCCATCCGTGGCCGACCAACAACGCAGGTGATACACGGCGTGATTCTTCACGCTCTCCGCCGCCGACAGAAACAGGTGATCGCCGGAGACCGCCAACCCCAGGATGTCCCGGGCCTCCGTCCATTGAAGCGGCTTTTCCCAGATCAGCTTCCCGGATCCGGCGTCGAGACACACCACTCGGGCATCCTCCAGGTAGGCCGAGCAGTTCAATCGCCCCAACCGGTCCGCCCGGGCCTTGGATCCACGTGCCTCCACCGCGTAAAGCCGATCACCGGCCCGGCTCAATGTGGCGTTCACATAGGCGCCTTCCGTCGACGTCATCCAGGATGTCGCGCCCGTGCCGGGTTCGATGCTGAACACCGCGCCTGAACCCACCAATGGCCGTTCGGATCGGTAATCGAGATCCACCAACTCGAATTGACGAAGCGTGCGGGATGCGGTGGGGAACTGGGCACTGCCATGGATCATCCCGCCTTCCACCGCCACCCATCCCCAATGCCGACCCGGGACCGGACACGGAATCCGACGTTCAACCGCACCCAACCGGGTATCGATCACCCACAACTCCGACTTCACCGCCACGTACGCACGCCGTCCGTCCTCCGACAACGCCGCATACCCGGCGTCATAGGGCATCGCATATCGCATGGATTCGGGCAGATCGAGTTCCCATCGGACGGTGCCATTGCGGGCGTCGGTGGCGATGAGTCCGTTCTCGGCCATGGACAGCAACAGGCCGCCGGCGGCGAGCGGTGCATGGCCGCGGGTGTGACGGTCGGGCATGCGTTCCGGACCGTGACCGCCGAACCATTGAAGCCGGGGAAATCCGGTGAGCGGTTGCGCCGTGGCACAGGTGTTGGCGGCATTGCCGTACTGATGGGTCCAGGAACCGGTCCTCCCACCAGTCGGAGCCGGCTTCGCAACGTCGCCGCGGGCGATCCAACCGGACGGTGCCGGGCAGGCCAACCGTTCCGATTCAGCCGGCGAAAGGGCGTCGGCCAACACCAGATTGAAGAGGTGATCCGCCACCGGCAGTGATCCGTCTGCGCGCCGGGTCACCACACTGGCGTGGGTGCCCAGCCAACCGAGATCCGCCAGGCGTCGTCGGAGTTCAGGCGCCCCGGATTCAGCCGCCGCCACCACCACGTGCAAACGACCGGAACGGATCAATGACGCCACCGTGGGAAGGGGATCGCCCGTGCCGCTCCACAAGGCCCAGCCCGCCGGTGACGACAGACCACGGACCCATTCCGAAACGATCTCGGAACGTTCGGGCCGGGGCGGCGCAGGCACTGCGACGGGTTCAACCACCCTCGACACGGTTCCGGATTGAAACCCGATCACGGTTCCATCGCGCAGCGCCACCACCAGGCCCCGGGCGTTGGCGGCCAAGGCGGCCACCGGACTTCCAGTCAGGATCGATTGACGGGCGGTGCCGGTCTGGACATCGAACACTTCCACCCGGTCCGATGTACCGACAAAGGCCTGATCGCCCGCGACTATCAAGGCGGCTCCGGTACCACACTCGGCCTTCCACAACGTGGCCTTCGCGAGATCCCCGTTGCCGGCTTTCAACCGGGTCCGGTCCAGGGCGACCAACTCCAATCCGGTGACCAGGTACGACCGTTGCAAGGTCACCGCCATCTGGCGGCCCGGATACGAAACGATCTTCGTCCCGGTCCGCGACTGGGCAGCCTGGATCGTTCCGGTCGGCCCCGGCCCCGACAACGTCTCGCCTTCGGACACCACGGCAAAGGTTCCTGAAGCGGAAGGAACATCGCGGACAAACGTCCCGTCCTGCTTCCGATACAACCGCGGACTCGCGCGGCCACACGGCACGAGGATTTCCGCACCGGCATCGACGAGATACCCCTGGGGCGACACCGACCCGAGATGGCGACGCCACTGGACGGATCCGTTCTGGAGATCCAAGGCGACGAGATAGGTCCCTTCGAGCGGGAACAACCCAGCCGCCACATACACCCGGCCGTCGGCGACCAGGGCGCCGGTGCGGATCGGGCAGGTGCTGATCGGACGACCGTTGCCGGACACCATGGGCTGGTCGGGTCCGACGCGGGTCGACCACAGGATCCGACCGGTTTCGAGGTCGATGGACTGGACCGTGCCGTCGTCCGATCCGACGAAGATCCTGCCTTCGTGCGCTACGGGTGCGTAACGGACGGGGCCGCCGCAGAAGTGGCGCCAGACGGTCTGGCCGTTGGCCTGATCGACGCACCGGACTTCATCATGGGTGGTGGCAAAGATCACCCGGCCGCCAGCCAGGATCGGGACGGGGGCAAGGTCATCGGCCGCGCGGGCGGTGAGGCTGTTGGTGATGCGCTGCCAGAGACTGCCGCGTGCTTCACCGGGCCACGCCGGGGCTGGAGTGGC
>CAZDYB010000661.1:0-2808 GCA_964509045.1 uncultured Akkermansia sp. | reverse complement strand
TTGCGGTCGCGCTCGAAGATGTTGTGGCGGGTGAACTTCACCTCCTTGCGAGGGAGGCGGTCGAAGAACAGGAGCAGGATGACGCGCGGGATGCGGATGCGGAGGGTGACGGTGCGGACGACGTCATCGGGGTCCGGGGCGGGATCGGTGAAATCGCGCCATTGGGAGAAGTTGTAGGTGCGGAAATCGCCGTCGGGAGTACCGGCAACGACCTGGGCATGGCCTTCGAAGAGCAGCGTGAGGGCGCGACGGACGGAGCAGAGGTTCACCGCCTGCCACAGCCGGTTGAGCACCAAAACCTGTTGATTGAGGGTTCCGTTCATAACGGTCCGCAAGACTGGTCCACCAAACGTGCGCCCGGAGTATCGAACGCGATGTGAGCTGTCAACCGGCCGGTGTGAACAACAGGTGAACAGTGTGGCGGAACGTCGTCGGACCGTCGGTTGACCCACCAATGTCCGGAGATTGGAGCGCTCAAAGTTCCAGCAGGTAATACACGACATCGGACAACAGCCCGATACTCCGGGCATCCCCCATGCGCTGTTTGCGGACGCCGTTCAGGTCGAGGGCAGTGACCCGCAGTGAGGCGGCATCGGGTCGGAGACATTCGACGGTGCCCCTTGGAGCCCGGATCTCCCACGGATCCCTGCCGAGGGAAGTGATGCGCTTCTGTCCATCGGGCAGCGTCTCCGTGGCCCAGTCGGTCGGTTGTTCCTCGGTCATCACCTGAAGCAGGATCCGGGATGAGCGGGCCAGCGGTTGATCGTCCAGGGCCACAGCGAGGATGGTGATCAGATCGAGGCTGGAGCGGATCCGGAAGTCGGGAAGTTCCACGGGCCCGCGGGCGGCGAGGTTCCCGCTGACGCCCTGGGCGGCGGGGGCGCGGATTTCGAGGATGCCATTCCGGTAATCGAGGAGGAGTTCGCCGGTGGTGGATCGGACGGTCTGCGCGGCGTGGTTGATCCAGGGCCGGAGCGGCTGGAGATCGATGCCGGAGACATCGGCATCGAGTCGGACCCGGGTGCGACCGGCGAAGTGGATGAGTGGATCGATGCGTTGCCCGGGTAGGACGGGGGTGGATCCGTCGGGGACATCCTTGAGACGGAGTTCATCGAATGCGGCGTCCTGGGGGAGAGGGGTACCCTTGAGATCGAGCAGATCGTTCCGGGTGAGACGGATGTCGGCGAGGACTTCACCGGTCCGGACCAACCCGCGGCGATACAGCAGGGCGGCGGCGGGGAACTGGCCCAGCTGGGTGGGGGCCATCAGGGTCCAGGGCTGCATGAAATAGCCGGGCTTCACCGACCAATCGGCACCATCGAGTGCGAAGTGGACGATGGCATCGGTATCCTGCAGGGCGCCATAGGCGGCATAGAAGAGGGGAGCTTCGCCGCGATACCGGTTGGGGCGGTTCCAGGTGGTCTCAGAGATCATGGAGGCGCGTCCGTTGTACTCGGGGTCCATCACGGGATGGTTGAGGGAACGGGGTGAGCCGGGCTTGTCACCTTCCATGCGGAGGGCGCTGCGGTCGGCATAGGTGTGGCCCACGCGGAGCGACCATTCGGAGTTTTCACCCTGCACCGTGCCGGCGAAGTAGCCGTGGCGATCGATGAAATCGCCTTCGAGATAGGAGAGCTTTTCGAGGGGGCCGAGGACGCGGGCGTCGGCGGTGGTCCAGTTGGAGGCGGTGATGACGCCGCGGAAGCCGGAGGTGCGGAGGAAAGCGACAGCTTCGCGATAGAAACGGGACTGGGTTTCGAGGAGGAACCGGGCGGTGTCACGATCCCGCGGGGTGCGTTCGTTGGCGATGTTCCAGAGCGGACGGAATGCCATGCGTTGGTCTGCGGGACGATCGTGGGGAAGCGGGGCGGAGCCCCAGGTGTCGAGGGCCTTTTCGAGGGAGCCGTGCCGGGTGACGAGCCAGGCGGCGAACTGGGATTCGAGCAGTGCGAGCTGTGGGGCGGGCAGGTTCTTCTCGTTGAAGGTCCAGAAGAAGAGGGAATCCTCGTTCTGCACTTCGAGGCCCATCACGGCTGGATCCTCCGTCAGACGCAGTCCGGAGGCGTCGCGTGACTCGAGCAGGGCGGTCCACCATTCTCGGTAACGGGCCTGGAAATCCGGATTGAAGAACAGGGAGGCGAAGGCATGGCTGCGTCCGTCATACCCTTTCAGCCACGGGGTGTCGGCGGGGGGATCCAGCCATAGGGGGAAGTAGATGGAGAAAAGGGTGTAGATCCCCTCCTGTTTGAGGGCCGACACCGTCTCGCGCAGGCGTCGGATGCGATCTGGATCGACGTTTCCCTTCTTGTCGAACACGGGTGTGTGGATTCGCACGAGATTGACGCCGTGTCGGGCAAGGGTCTGTGCGACGCGTTGGAGACCGGGGGAGTCGGTGATGGAGGAGGGAGGGCCATTGACGGCCCAGAACCGGATGGGTTGACCGTCGCCGGACCGGACAAAGCGCCCGTCCTTCATGGCGATGACTCCGTGTTCACCGGCGGTCCGTTCGTTGAGATGGCGGAGGTCGGTGAAGCTTTGGGAGCCGGGGTGCAGAGCCGGCGGATGGAAGGGGACCCAATCGGGGTCGGCGGAAAGGGCGGTGCTGAGGCAGAGCGCGACTGCGACGGGCAGAGGCAGGAGATTCACGGAGGGACAGTGCCTTGGGAGAGCGTGGATGTCAGGTGGTGTGGCTGAGGGAACTCCAGACCACCCCGGGCGATCCCATCCCGGTCAGAGCCCGTCTGAAAACTCCGAGGGGTGCTGTTCCTGCGCAGGAGATCCGATTCAATCCTGGAATGGCCAGCAAAG
>CAZDYB010000660.1:0-2809 GCA_964509045.1 uncultured Akkermansia sp. | reverse complement strand
CTTCATTGGGGGAACGGGAATCAAATCCCCCACCAACGACAAGGACGTAGATTCACTCGAAAGTATCCGACCATCCGGCCCAAGCCGTATCGATGCCTGCGGAAAAGCGAAGAAGACTCGCGCGGTCGGGTATCCCGGAGTGGTTGGCAACCCAGCATCGTCACCCGGCTCCAGTCATGGTGTCCGTGGATTGCCAACCGTCTCGGGCTGCACTGCCTGTCCCCAACGGGGACCGGGATTCCAGCCCAGGGCTGAGGGAGCCTGGCGAGCGATGCCCTGGGGTGTTCAGATTTGCATCCGTGCCCTGAAAGGGCTCCAGAACCGCCCCATCCACCCCTTCGTGATCGGGCGAATTGAATTTCCGGCACCCTTTCAGGGCGCATGGATCCCTTTGCGCCCACACCCGGGGCATCGGTCGTCGAACTCCCTCAGCCCCGGGCTGTGATCTTCCGGCCCGTTGGGCCGACGGGGCTACCCTGTTCCCTCCGGTGAACCGGGTTCAACCCGGGCGGAACACGCTGGCCGTGATGGCCTCCTTCGCTTTCCAGAGCAAGGTCATGGTCAGGGCCAATGGCACCAGGGCCAGCATCACGAACAGCCATTGCCGCAACTCACTCAGTTCCCCCAGCAACACCTGCCCCACCAACGGCACCGACCTCGGCATCGCCATCAACAGCACGTGCGCCGTCACCAACATCCCCAGCAGCAGGATCAATCCCGCATTCACCCGGGTGAACAATCGCGTATCCGATCGCACCACCTCGTCCGGCAGCATAGCGGCCAACCGCAGCAACACCCGATTCAATCCCAGCATGAATCCAATCCCGGCAAATACGAACAGCCCGACGCTTTGCAGGAAGAACGGTTCTTCCGGACGGATGCTCCACCAGTGCGCCATCGGCACCAACGCCAACAACAGGGCGTTCATCACACACGCCCGGTCCAACGCCTGGCGCCAGATCCGTTCCTGCGGCTGAAACCGTCCCAGGGATCGCAACCCATACAACATCAACCCCAGCGCCCCCAGCGCCGGCAAACACGCCTGAAAGGTGTCCAGGATCAGTCCCGGCCAACCATGGTACCGCCACCACGGCGCTCCCCACGACCCAAACGCCCGCCACGTGTCTCCCATCGCCGTCTTCACACTCGTCAACAGCGCCAGGGGCAATCCCCAGAACAACGCCGACAACCCGCGCACCGCGCGCGCCAACGAGGGCAACAATGGATTCGGTCCTTTCACAATTTCGCCGCGGGATTCAACCGTTCCAACCCCGTAAAGCGACTCCCAAATCCCGAGGCCAACCCTTTCGCGCTCATCCTCACCCGGCACCACAACCAGCAAGGCCAATGGACCGTCACCCTCCCCACTTCCCAACCTCGCCTTCCGTCCAAGACCAACCCATCCTCACCCCCCGATGCGTCGTCGCGGCCTTTTCCTCCTGCTCCTCGCCCTCGGTTGTCTCAGCCTTTCCGCCCGTCAATCCTCTCCCCCAACCACTCCTTCGTTCCTCTGCGCCAACCCCAGTCCCGACCCAGACCAACTCCTCGCCCACTGGGCCCGCCGCCGCGCCCAACCGGCATCCGACTGGTCCCAGGGTTCCCGCAGCCTCCTGCTCGTGCGCGTTGATTTCTCCGACCTTCCAGGCGCTCCCTTCACCCCGGAACGCGGCACCCGCCTGCTGGAGGAACTGGACGCGTTCTTCAACGTCATGTCCTACGGACGCTGCCGTGTCCGCCTGGCCGGACAGGGTTCTGACTTCACCCCGGTCCTTCGCATGCCGTTGCCCGCTTCGATCTATGGACTGCTCGATCCATCCCAACTCCGCAATGCCGCCCTCGCCGCCGCCCGGAATGCCGGATTCAACCCCGATTCCTACGAACTCGACGTCATCTGCTCCGGCCCCATCTCCGGATTCAAGTTCACCGGCCAGGCCTATGTCGGACTGCGCGGCGCCTGGCTGAACAACGCCTTCACCCAGGTCGGCCCCCTCGCCCACGAGATCGGTCACAACCTCGGCCTCAATCACGCCAACCTCTGGGACACCCGCGGCGCCGGAATCATCGGCCCGGGCACCGAAGTCGAATACGGCGACACCTCCGACACCATGTCGCTCAACACCGGCACCTCCCGCCATTTCAATGCCCGGTTCAAACACCTGCTCGGTTGGCTCGACGATTCCCAACTCGTCCAACCCTCCTCCAACGGCGTCATCCGACTCGCCGCCCACGACCTCAATCCGCCCCCACAAGGCCCACGCGCCATCCGGATCCCCCGCGATTCACGCACCAATTACTGGTTCGAGTTCCGCCGCCTCCACACCAACGCCCCCACTTCCTCCGCCAGCCTCGCCATCCGCTGGGCCGATGCCACCAATCGCCCCACCCTGCTCCTCGATACCACCCCGGGCTCACCCGCCGCCGCACGCGATGCCTTCCTCCGCACCGGTCACACGTTCTCCGATCCCCTCATCGACCTCCACGTCACCGTCCTTGGCACCGTCGGCGACCCCGTCGAAGCCCTCGAAGTCGACTTCCAGTTCGGTCCTTTCCCGGACAATCGCCCGCCGGTTGCCGTGCTGCTCCCCACTCCCGACACCGTGCCGGTTGGCACCGCCATCACCTTCAACGTCGAGGCCTCCGATCCCGACGGTGACGCCCTCGCGTTCGGATGGGATCTCAACGACGAATCCATCCTGCCCAATGCCAGTTCGATCACCCGCACCTTCAACACCCCCGGGGATTACCTGGTGCGCTGTGTCGTCAGCGACCGTCGCGGCAAGGCCACCTCCGTCCAGGCCCGCGTCCGCGT
>CAZDYB010000659.1:0-2817 GCA_964509045.1 uncultured Akkermansia sp. | reverse complement strand
GACAGATAGGTCTCCACCTGCCCACGCCGCGTCCATTCCCGCGCATTCACCGCGTCCCGGACCCGGGCTCCATGGACGTTGCCCACCAGAGCCTCCAGTTCCGTCAGCACCTCCGCCCCCAGCGCATTGGTCATCAGCGGCAACGAAACCGTGGCCGGCAAGGCATCCGGCACCGCCTCATCCTTGCCAACACCAATCACCTTCCGCCACACGTTCGAACTCAGCGCCCCTAACTCCGGTTGGTTCAACTTCTCCGTGAGATACTCGTACCGCAGCCGATCCCGCCAAAGCTTTCGGGCTTCGTCCGAATCCTTCGGCCGTGGCTCATCCTTCCGGTTCATCAAGACCCGCTCATCCCCGTCGAACCGGAATTCCCCATCCTTCAACAACGTGGAAACATAGGCATACTGCTGGTCAAACCGTTGCAGGAACCGGTTGAAGATGAGGTAGGCCGGTTGCACGTCCTTCTCCACCATCGTCAACTCATCCAGCCGGGTCCGGTATTGCCCCAGCGCCTCCAGGTCCGATTGAAGGAAGAACACGCGCTGCGGATCCAGCGCCTCCAGGTACCGATCAAAGAACTTGGCACTGATGTCGTCCCGGAACCGTGCCCGGGAAAAATGAAACCGTTCCAGGGAGCGGGCCGCGATCTGGGCGACGTTCCCCGCGCCGTCCGGGGCGGACAGCACCAGGGCATTGGTGTACTTCGAGATGTCCGCCGTCTTTTCCTGGGCAACCCGCTGGGTTGGCTCCTGCCCCAGCAATGGCAGGATCAGCAGGGCCGAAAGAAGAAGCTTGAGCGTCATAGGCGAAGTATAGGGTCGGAATTCCCGCGCTGCCAAACCGGTAATGGCGCCTTCGCTGAAATCCCGGAACCCACCTCCGACCCCTTCCCCCACGTTCCGTTCAACCACCGCGCACCGTCGTGGGAGCCGGCTTCCCGGTCTCGGTCCCCGCACCCTTCCTCCGCCACACGTACCGGAACATGATGACCCGCAACGCCGCCGTCATCGGAATGGCCAGCACACCTCCCAGCAATCCCCCGAGCAATTGCGTCCCCACCAGCACCGCGATGATGATGGTCAACGGATGCAACCCCACCCGGTCTCCCATGATCTTTGGCGAGATCACAAAACCTTCCAACGCCTGCACCACCGCAAATACCGCCAGCACCAGCATCGGCGTCTGCCAACTCCCCGTCGCCGCAAACCCCACCACGATCGCCGCCGCACACGTCACGATCGCACCGATGAACGGAATCATCGTCAGTACCGTCCCGATCGCCCCGATCAGGAACGCATACGGCAACCCGATGATCAGGAACCCGATCGTGTACAGGATGCCGTCGCAGATCGCCACCAGCACCTGGCTGCGGAAGAACACGATCAGGTAGTCGTTGATGGATTGCAGGCAGAACACCACCTCCTCCTTGAACTGCGAATTCCGCACCGGCAGGTACACCGTCCATTGCCGCTCGATCCCCTGCTTCTCCAAAAGGAAGTAAAACGCATACACCGGTACCAACGTCAGCCCAATCAATACCCCCAGCCATGAAGTGACCCGTCCCACCTGATCCGCCGCCCACGATCCCACCCCCGGCAACAGGTTGCCCATCCAGTTCGTGAAGGATCGAAACGCCTCCGGACTCAGCCTGCTCAGGCTGTTCGACACAGCGTCCGTCCCCGACGCCGTCGGGACTTTCGATCCCACCGCATCCCCGGACTCGATCCCCATCGGTTCATCCGGCATCTCGATCGGTGCGTTGGTCCGGAACACCAGGGCGTCCCGCGCCGCCAACAATCGACGAACCGCCACCGGCGGATTCGTGGCCCACGAATCCAGTCGGTGCCGGATCTTGTTGGAATAGGCCGGCACACGCTCGGCGAACTCCCGGGCCTCACCCACCATCTGGGGAACGAAACTGACGAAAAAACCCACCACCAGAACACAGGCGGTGACGAACACCAACACGATCGCCCGGGCCCGGGGAATCCGCCGTTTGACCAGCTGATCCACCAACGGATCCAGCAGGTACGCCAACACCCCACCAATCGCCAGGGGCCACAGCACCGGCGACAACAGATGCAGCACCTTCCCCATTCCCCACACCAACCCCACCAACAACCCACACACCACCGATCCCGCCAGCATGGTCAGCGCAAACCAGATCACCCTCGCCTGTTGTGGCGTCGGAGATGACATCGGATTCATTCAGTTGCCCTGTTCCAGTTCGTCCTTGTTCAGCCAAGCCGTCGCGCCTTGTCCGCCGCCACCCGCACGGCCCCGATCAACGCCGTCCTCAATCCCCCCTTCTCCAACTCATGGACCGCCTCGATCGTCGTTCCCCCCGGACTGCACACCGCATCCTTCAATGCCCCCGGATGTTGCCCCGTCTCCAGCACCATCTTCGCCGCCCCCAACAACGTCTGCGCCGCCAAACGCTGCGCCACATCCCGCGGCAATCCCGCCGCCACCCCTCCGTCCGCCATCGCCTCGATCATCATGAAGCCATACGCCGGGCCCGATCCACTCAACCCGGTCACCGCATCCAACAGCTTCTCCTTCACCTCCAAAGCCAATCCCACGCTCCCGAACAGTTCCTGCACCATCACCGCGTCCGCCCGCGTCGCCCCGCTCCCCAGCGCATAGGCCGAGGCACTCGCCCCCACCAGGGCCGGCGTGTTCGGCATCACCCGCACCCAACGCGCCCCCGGCACACACTCCTCCAACCGCGCCAGACTCACCCCAGCCGCTATCGAGATCAGCAGGTGCCGCTTCTCAATCTGGCCCCGGATCTCGCCCAGGATCTCCACCACC
>CAZDYB010000658.1:1948-2823 GCA_964509045.1 uncultured Akkermansia sp. | reverse complement strand
ATGCGCAGGTCTTTGGCTCCTGCCTTGAGATTGTGCCAGAAGTGCCGGGTTTTCGGGACCGGGACTGCGTGAATGTTCAGCCGGTTCAGAGCCTTTCCCTTGCGCTTTTCCGCTTTGGAATTCTCGGACTCGGCCCGCCAGGTCCGCAGGCCGATGCTCCACAGCGCGATGGCTTGAAGTGCGCTGGTCTTGCCGCAGTTGTTCGGGCCGATCAGTACCGCGGGGTGATCCAACTCAATGCGCTGGATGTCCCCGTAGCGCTTGAAGTTTTCGATCTCGACGTAGTGCAACAGCTTCATGGCGGCCTTCTGGAAGGGATCAGAGTCGTTGGATGCGGTCGAGCAGGGCGGAGGTGGAACGGCCGGGGAGGAAGGGGATGAAGACGATCCGGCCGCCGTGACGTTCGACGGCCCGTCGTTCGTCCTGGTTGATGGTCTCGAGGTTGTAATCGCCGCCCTTCACATAGATGTCGGGCTGGGCGGCATCGAGGAAGCGGATGGCGCGGACTTCTGGAAAGATGCAGACGGCATCGATGCAGCCGAGGGCAGCGAGGACGCGGGCGCGGTCCTGTTCCGGAACGACGGGGCGGGAGGGACCCTTGAGTTGGCGGACGGAGTCATCGCCGTTGAGTCCGATAAGGAGGGCATCGCCCTGGGCGCGGGCGGATTCGAGATAGGACACGTGGCCGGCGTGGAGGAGATCGAAGCAGCCGTTGGTGACGACGAGTTGGCGTCCGGCCTGCCGGAGGTTTTCGCGCCAGGCACCCAGTTGGGCGGGGTCGAGGATCTTGCACTCGGAAGACATTCCGGGGTGAGGATAGGGAATGCTTCGGTTCAGGTCATCCCTCCTTCGCAGCGGCAAGGAGGGGCCTGTTG
>CAZDYB010000658.1:0-1938 GCA_964509045.1 uncultured Akkermansia sp. | reverse complement strand
ATGCAACGGCGCACGTTTTTGTCGGGAGTCCTGGGATCGCTGGCCTGGGTTGGGCGCGGGGTGCTGGTGTGGGCTGCGGTAACTGAACTGGGGGCGGACGTGGTGGTGGTGGGTGGTGGGACCGGGGGGTGTGCGGCGGCACTGGCGGCATGTCGGGCGGGGAAACGGGTGATCCTGACCGAGGAAACCGATTGGATCGGGGGACAGTTGACCTCGCAGGCAGTGCCGCCGGATGAGCATCCTTGGATCGAGTCGTTTGGTTGCACGCGGAGTTACCGGCAGTTCCGGGATGGTGTCCGGCAGTATTATCGCGACCACTTTCCGCTGACGGCGGAGGCTCGGGCGAATCCGAGATTGAATCCGGGGAATGGGTCGGTATCGCGGTTGTGCCATGAGCCGCGGGTGGCGCTGGCGGTGATTCAACAGATGTTGGCGCCGCATGTGGCATCGGGCCGATTGCGGATCCTGTTGAGGACGCGACCGGTGTCAGCGGAGGTGGATGGGGATCGGGTCCGATCGGTGGTGGTGGAGGTTGGGGAGCGGGGACGTCTGACCCTGGTGGCGCCGTATTTCGTGGATGCGACGGAGTTGGGTGACCTGTTGCCGATGACGGGAGTGGAACATGTGATCGGGGCGGAATCGCGACGGGAGACGGGTGAACCACGGGCGTTGGAAGAGGCGGATCCGATGGATCAGCAGGCGGTGACGTGGTGTTTCGCGGTGGATCACCTGGCGGGGGAAGATCATGTGATCGAGCGGCCGGCGCGTTGGGAGTTCTGGCGGGATTATGTGCCGCAGATGACACCCGCATGGACGGGCAGGCTGTTGAGTTGGGATCACACCCATCCGATCACGCTGAAGCCGCGGCGGATCGAGTTTGATCCGACGGGGAAAGTGCCGGGATTCAATCTGTGGACCTATCGACGGGTGGCGGATGCCGGGTTGAATGTGGCTGGGACGTATCGGAGTGGGATCACGGTGGTGAACTGGCCGCAGAATGATTACTGGCTGGCGCCATTGATCGGGCCGGGGGTGACATCGGCGCAGGTGGAGGAGCGGTTGCGCGATGCGCGTCAGTTGAGTCTGAGCCTGTTGTACTGGATGCAGACGGAGGCGCCGCGGCCGGATGGGGGGACGGGATGGCGGGGGTTGCGGTTGCGGGATGACGTGACGGACGGTCCGGACGGTCTGGCCAAGGCCGTGTATGTGCGGGAATCGCGTCGGATCCGTGCGGAGACGACGGTGACGGAATTGCAGGTTGGGTTGGATGCGCGGATGACGGCGACCGGGAAGTCGAAGGAGGAGGTGACGGCAGAGATCTTTCCCGATTCGGTGGGAGTGGGGGCGTATCGGATTGATCTGCATCCGTCGACGTCGGGCAGGAACTACGTGGATCTGGGGTCGTTGCCGTTCCAGATCCCGTTGGGGTCATTGATCCCGCGTCGGGTGGAGAACCTGTTGGCGGGGTGCAAGAACCTGGGGGTGACGCATCTGACCAACGGTTGTTATCGGTTGCATCCCGTGGAGTGGAACATCGGGGAGGCGGCGGGTGCGTTGGCGGCGTATTGCCTGGACAAGAAGCAGGAGGCGCGTCGGGTGCGGTCGGAGGCACGCCTGTTGGCGGAGTTCCAGCAGCGGTTGAGGAATCAGGGGTTTGAGTTGGAATGGCCGCGGACCGGGCCGTTGTGAGGGGATTGTCGAGTGGGACGATGACGGGAAATGGATCAGCGCGGGAACGGGGACAGTCGTGGTCGCAGGAGGGGAGGACGGCATCGAGGTGCGGAATGAATTCCGCGCTCCTGAGGGGGGATGAGATGCGGAATGAATTCCGCGCTCCTGAGGGGGATGAGATGCGGAATGAATTCCGCGCTCCTGAGGGGGATGAGGTGCGGAATGAATTCCGCGCTCCTGAGGGGGGATGAGATGCGGAATGAATTC
>CAZDYB010000657.1:0-2829 GCA_964509045.1 uncultured Akkermansia sp. | reverse complement strand
TCGACAATTTCGACGACACCCTGAAGGCCTCCAAACCCCGGGTGGTGTTCCAGGTGCCCAACACCCTGACCGGTGAGGGAAACCTCAATGTCGAGATGACCTTCGAGAGCATGGACGACTTCTCGCCGGCGGCCATCGCGAGGAAGATCGAGCCCCTCCGCAAGCTGCTGGAAGCCCGTAGCGAACTGTCGAACCTGCTGACCTACATGGATGGCAAGGACAGCGCCGAGGAACTGGTCGCCAAGATGTTGGAGAATCCGGAACTGATGAAGTCCCTCGCGGCGGCTCCCAAGCCGGCGGATGAAGCTCCCCAGGCCTGAGGTTGACCCACCCTGACCCTATAAATCTATGTCGACCCAAACCCAAGCGGAAGGCGGAGCGGCCCTGACAGCGGATGCCTTTGGCGATCTGATGTCGAAGGCGGTCCGGGCCGCCACACCGGAGAAGCGCACCGCGGTCAGCCGTTCTGTATCCACCCTGTGCGAGTTCGCGTTGCGGGATGCGAAACTGATCTCGGGTGACGCCCTGAAGTCGATCAATGCGTTGATTGCGGAGATCGACAAGAAGTTGTCCGAGCAGATCAACCAGATCCTGCATCATCCCGACTTTCAATCGTTGGAAGGGACGTGGCGCGGACTGTCCTATCTGGTCAACAACACGGAGACGGACGAGACGCTGAAGATCAAGGTCTTCAACATTTCCAAGACGGACCTGCGCAAGACCCTGTCGAAATATGAGGGGACTGCCTGGGATCAGAGTCCGGTCTTCAAGAAGATCTATGAGGATCAGTATGGTGTGGCCGGCGGCCAGCCCTATGGCGCGTTGATCGGTGGCTATGAGTTTGATCATTCCGCGAGCGACGTGAAGCTGTTGACCGGTCTGTCGCAGATTGCGGCCGCGGCCCACGCCCCGTTCATCACTTCTCCCTCACCGTCCCTGCTCCAGATGGAGTCGTGGCGTGAACTCGGCAATCCGCGTGACCTGACCAAGATCTTCCAGAGTCCCGAGTACGCCGCGTGGAGGAGCCTGCGGAAGTCGGATGACGCCAAGTATCTGGCGTTGGCCATGCCCCGTTTCCTGTCGCGGATACCTTATGGCGCCAAGACAGCGCCGGTGGATGAGTTCGCCTTTGAGGAGGATACGTCGGGTGGCGATCACCAGAAGTATACCTGGTCGAATGCGGCGTTCGCCATGGGCGCGAACATGACCCGGGCGTTCAAGTTGTACGGGTGGTGTGCCCGGATCCGGGGCACGGAATCCGGTGGCATCGTCGAGAAGCTTCCGGTTCATACCTTCCCCAGTGATGAAGGCGGTGTGGATGCCAAGTGCCCGACGGAGATTGCGATCACGGATCGGCGCGAGGCGGAACTGGCGAAGAACGGGATGATGCCGTTGTGTCACTACAAGAACACGGACTATGCGGTGTTCATGGGGGCGCAGTCCTTGCAGGAACCGGCGATCTATGAGGATCCGGATGCGACATCCAACGCCCGGTTGGCGGCGCGGTTGCCGTACCTGATGGCCACCTGTCGGTTTGCCCATTACCTGAAGGCGATGGTCCGGGACAAGATCGGGAGCTTCAAGGAACGGGAGGACATGGAGCAGTGGTTGAACAAGTGGATCAGCCAGTTCACCTGTGATTCCAAGGCGTCTGAAGAGATGAAGGCGCGGTATCCCCTGGCTTCGGCGGAGGTGAAGGTCGAGGAGGTTCCGGGCAATCCTGGCTATTATACCTCGAAGTTTTTCCTGCGACCGCACTTCCAGTTGGAAGGCCTGACCGTATCGCTTCGATTGGTTTCGAAGTTGCCTTCGGCCAAGGGCGGTTGAGTTGGTTTCAGCCGGAATGGTTTAGCTGGGGCGCCACCAGCAAAAAATCCAAACAACCCTCAGGGTGTCGGCGTAGCACCTTGAAAATGAAAGAAGAAGTTTATGGCAGCTGTTGATTACTTCCTGAAGATCAAGGGGATCGATGGAGAGTCTACCGACAAGAAGCACGGCAAGGAGATCGACCTCCTTGCGTGGTCCTGGGGCGCGAGCAATGCCGGATCCCACGCGAGTGGCGGTGGCGGTGGCGCTGGCAAGGTCAGCTTCCAGGATTTCAGCTTCTCGATGAAGGTGAACAAGGCCAGCCCCAAGCTGCTTTTGGCGTGCGCAAACGGTGACCACATCGCGGAAGCCCTCCTGACCTGCCGCAAGGCGGGCAAGGAGCAGCAGGAGTATCTCAAGATCAAGTTCACCGAGATCCACATCACCAGTTTCCAGACCGGCGGCAGCGCCGGAGATGTGATCCCTGTCGACTCCATCAGCATCAATTTCGGCAAGATGGAGTACGAATACTATCCCCAGAAGCCGGACGGTTCGCTCGACGCCAAAGTGCCCGTGCACTGGTCGGTCAAGGAGAACGTCGGCGGTTGACGGGCACCCGACTTCCAGGTTGGGGCCATACTCCACATCGAAGGGTGTGGATTCCCCCGGCAGGGGATCGGAATCAACGGGGCGCTTCGGGTCTTGGACCAAGACCGGACGCCCTTTTTTCGTGTCGCAAAGGGTCTGTGATGACTGGAGGTCTGTGATGACTGCGTTTCCGGTTATCAGGTGCCCTTACGAATGACAGGATCCCTGCTTGAACAGGGAGCGGTGGAGGCGGGAGTATAGGAAAGATGAAAGCCAAGGAACTCGTCCACGAGGGACGGCTCGGTGAGGCATTGAGCGCGTTGCAGGATGAAATCCGGGCCAATCCTGGTGACGCCAGCCTGCGGGTGTTCCTGTTCCAGTTGTGCTGTGTGAACGGTAGTCTGGAGCGGGCATTGAACCAGTTGCAGGTGGCGG
>CAZDYB010000656.1:0-2833 GCA_964509045.1 uncultured Akkermansia sp. | reverse complement strand
GAGATCGCTGAGGATGAACGAATCGCTTCCGGGTGCGAAGCCCGGCGCGCCTGCCGTCAGGGTGATTCCCAGCCGACCGCCCGGCACTGCGCCGGGAGTGGTGTTGATCGGGATCACGGTTTCGGCCACGCCGATGGGCAAGGTGACGCTCAATGGAATCGTGGCGCGGTCCGGAGCGCTGTTGGTCACGGCGATGGTCAGCGGTGTGTTGGTGCCTCCATTGCGACGGACGATGGCGGTGGTGGCCGGGGCAAGTCCGGGACCCACCAACTCCCGCATCAGGGTCAGGGTCAGCGTCGGGCCGTCGTCATCGGCGACCGCCAGGGATTGGAGCACGGGTGGGCCGGTGGGTTCGCCCGTGGTCACATGGGTTGCGACGGCGGACAACGTCACGGTCCTCGGGCCATCGACCCGCGTGTTGTCGACGGTGCCCACCGGGAACTCGAGTTCGGTTGCCCCGACCGGGAACAACACCGTTTCCGGGACCTGGACCGAATCCGGGTCACTGCTGGTGAGTTGGACCAACAGGGTGGCGTTGAGATTGCGATCCCGATGGAGTTTGGCGGTGGTGGCGAGGGGACCGGCTGCTTCACTGAGGTTCGTGCGGGCGAGGACGAATCCGAGGGTGGGCAGGTCGTTGTCGGCAATGGTGAGGGTGGCGGATGCGGCGGGGAATCCGGGGGCGCCGACCGATGCGGTGACGGTTTGGTCGGGTTCCAACACGAGATTGTCGAGGGCGATGAAGGCGACGACTGAACTGGTGCTGCCGGGAGGCAGGGTGAGGTTGCCGGGAGGCAGCAGACTGCCCGGTGATCCTGTGGCGAAGGTGAGGGTCAACGGTTGATCGAGGAATCCGTTGCGGATGACGCGCGCGGAGGCGGTCTGACCTTCCGCGACGACTGTGCTGAGGAACTCCAGATCGAGCGCGGGGAGATCGGTGTTCACGACGACGACTTCGGCCGTGGCCGGCCGACCTCCCGCCGCCGAGGCATGGATGTCCACCGGCAGATCGGCGGTTGCCAGGCCGTCGGGCAGGACGGTGATCGGGAAGGGTGCCCCGGCCTGCCCGGCCGGGATTGTCAGCGTGGCGGGCACGGAGACGCGGGCGGGGTGGGTGTTGGAAAGGGCGACGTTGAGGGGTTGGGCGAGGTCGCCATTGCGGATGACCTGGCCGGTGATGGTGGGAGGCGTGGCGCTTTCAGGAATGGAGCCTTGCGGCACGAGCAGGGTGAGGCCGGCGGGTACGACGGTCGGGGCGGCGGCGCTGAGGGAATTGTTCGTTTCGTCGGTTTCCACCACCGCATCGTCGCCGTCCAGGTTGACCGTGATATGTCCGTCAATGGCCGGGGAAAAGTCGGCGGGCATCACCAGGTTTCGGGTGCGAACCTGGCTGCCGCCCGGGGGAAGCGGGTCGATGGAAGACCCGGTCGCGAGGGTGGTTGAACCGATGCGGACCTGTTCGACCCAGGGACCGACGGCGGTGGCAGGTCCGCGATTGGTGACGGTGTACTGGATGGAGAAGGGTTGGCCGGGCAGCACTTCCGCGGGCGCGGTGACCTGGGAGACGGCGAGATCCGGCAATGGGGGATGGGCGAAGGCCAGGGCTGTTGCGCGGGAATTGTTGGCTTCATTGGCCTCGAACTGGGCATCGCGTCCGTCGGCGAGCACCACGATGAAGTAGTCGGCGGGAGGCAGGGTGCTGAGGAGGGGAACGGAGACGACGGCCTGTTGGTCGTAGGTCTGGTCGGCGTCGAGGGATCGGGGAGCCGGGAAGGAACCGAGTGGGATGGTGGCGGTGAGATTGGTGGGGTTGGAGGACAGCAAGACCCAGTCGTCCCAGCGGGCCGGTGCGTTGGTGCTGCCCTGATTCCGCACCGACCAGTTCACGGTGAAGGATTCGCCGAAGCGGGCGCTGGTGACCGAAGGAATCACGGCCGTCACGACAAGGTCGGGCGAGGACAATCCGACCGGGGCGTCATCAACGAGGATGTTGTCGTCTTCATCGTCGCCTTCGTACACGTGGTAACCGGCATCGGCGGACACGACCAGGCGCCACACGCCGGTGAGACCGGCGGGAAGGATGACGCTGTTGGTGTAACGGCGGGCGGTGTGGGCGGGGAGATCGTTGGAGACTTCGACCGTCCCGAACATCACGTCCGGAGTTCCGGCACGGCGCAGGGCGAGTCCGTCGTGACGGAGGCCGGAAACGGAGTGGGGTGCGGCATTGGTCACTTCCCAAACGACCGTGATGGGGGCGCCGGCGTAGGCGGCGGGCGGCGCAACGATGTCGGTCACCTGGAGATTCGCGGGCGGAGGGAAGATCGCCTGTCCGCCGGTGGTATCGAAGCTGGAGCCGCGGACGTCCTCCAGGCTGGAAAAGCTGACGGTGGAACCATTGATGCGGATGTTGGAGGCGGTGAGGGCCTGGAGTTGGTCGAGAGGAAAGAAGTTTGAGGAGCCGAAGAAGTTGAGCGAACTGCGGTCGATCCGGAGGAGGTGGGGAGTGTCCAGCGAGCCTCCGTTCCGGATGTCGAAGGCGACCAAGGAGGCGCTGGTAGCGGCCACGAGATCGATGCGGCTACCGACTCCGTCCGCATTGAGCCAGGTGTTGCCGGTGGTGAAGGAAGGGACGCTGGCCAAAGAGACAACACCGCCGGCGCGGGCAGTGACGCTCACCACGGAGAACTCCGTGCGGACGCCGCGGAAGTCGGTGACCTGGGACAGGTCCAGAATGCTTTCGGCCCCGATGGCTTCGAGTCGGAACCCGCCCGGGAGGGTTCCTCCGTCGTAACGATGCGCGTTGGGGACCCGCAACACGGCGCCGTCGAGGGCG
>CAZDYB010000655.1:0-2839 GCA_964509045.1 uncultured Akkermansia sp. | reverse complement strand
GCGGATGCCTTTTCCTTCTCGCTGGGCTTGCCCCAGATCAAGCGATTGGGCTTGGCCTTGAGGAGCTCCACCAACTCTTCGGTGCTCCTCAGGTTGCGATTCAGGGTCTTGAGGAGGGTATCGAATTCGGGGCCTTCAGCCTGCAACAAGACGCGGGCCTCGGCACCCAGGTCGTTGATCTGCTTCAGTGCGGAAGAAACGTTGACCAGGATCTGATCGAGATCGCCGCTGCGGTTTTCCAGCAGGTCGTGGATGACCGCCAGTGTCTTTTCAAGGCCCGCCAGGTTTCGGCCCAAGGATTCATCCACCCCTTTCACGGCCTCCTTGCCGGTCACCAGGAGCGCCTGTGCTTCCACCAGCGTGACATCCAGACTTCTCAAGGCCTTCACGAGGTCCGGGTGATCCAGGAATGCCGCAAAACCCTTCTCCTTGATGGGGCCTCGCAGATCGGTGAGCGCACCGTCGAGGTTGACCACCAAGCCGTGCACCTGATCAATGACGGTGACCAGGGAAACGGCGGTGTCACCTTCCATGATGGTACCAGGTTGCAACACCTGGGTTCGGGCCGAGACCGCCGGCAATTCCAGATCTATGTGTGCGCCACCCACCAATTCCGTGACCACGACTCCCCGGGTGCCTTGCCACAGCAGGATGTCGGGGTTGATGCCCAGGCTGGCGACAAAGTGATACTGGACGCCCTCGAGCTTGGTTTCGATGGCGATCACCTTGCCCACACGAAGACCTTGCAGATGGACTTCGGTGCCCACCACCAGATCGGCAACATTCGCCAGTCGAACCTTGAGGATGGCTTCCTTCCTGAGGAGGGCGCTCAGGCTCCGCTGAAAGAAGATCCCCCCGAATACAAGGGCGGCGGCCAGGACCAGAAGACCCACCTTGGCGTCATCACGTGCGAATTTCATGGGATTCCTCCAGTTGCAATGTGGCCGTTTTCGATATGGAAATCCCTGGCGGCTATCTCGCCACCGTCGGCATCGCCCGCGATCACAAAGGTCGTTTCGGGTCTGGCGGCTGCCTCCCGAAGGATTCGGGAGGCATGGTCGTTTTCCAGCTGATCCAAGCGCGAGGGCGGGCGATCCAACAGCCAAAGCCGGGGTTCGGTGGCCGCCGCCCGAACCAGGGCGCCGAGCCAGCGTTCGCACGGTTCCAGGGCATGAGGGCGATCCTGGGCTCGGCCTGAGAGCCCCGTGGCCTCAAGCCATTCCTGGGCGATTTCCTCGGCCCTGTGGCGAGGGTGCCCCCGCAGGAACCGAAGCGGCAACGCCACGTTTGCGCAAAGGCTGAGGTTGGCCAGCAAGCCTCTGTCCCGGGGTACCCAGCCGATGCCCCCTTCCTTCAGGAAGGGGTGGGCGAACGTAAAGGGCGTCAGGGGAATCTCATCCAGGATGACTTGTCCCTCCTGGGGATCGTCCAGACCCGCGCATAGGCGCAGCAGTGCTGTGGCCCCGGCGCCTGACGGGGCATGGACACGAGCACGTCCCCCCGGAGGCAAACCCCAGTTCAGGTCGCGGAACACCATCCGACCTTCGCCGCTTTCGAGGCTGACGCCCTCGAACCTCAGGAGCTCACCCATAAACGAGCACCGACAGGAAGGCACCCACCAGGAAGACCGTCACCAGGCTGAAAACCGCGGCGGCAGTGACCGCCTGGGGAATCTCGGTGCTGCTGGATTTCACACGCAGTCCGCTCGAAAGGCAAATGAGGGGAATCAGGCCCCAAAACAACGTGGCCTTGGTCAAGGTGATGATCAGCTCCGGCCACTGGATGGCGTTGCCAAGGGCCTGGAGAAAGGATTGTGGGGAAAGGGGCAGGCGGGACCAAGCCAGCAGGAACCCTCCCAGCAGTGCGGCGACGTCGAAGATGATGATCAGGGAAAATGCCGAAATGACACCACCGAGAATCCGCGGCAGGAGCAGGTATTGGATGGGATCCACGCCCGTTGCAAACAAGGTATCCACTTCGCCGCTCAGTTTCATCAAGGCCATCTCGGCGGCGATGGCGGTGCCGCTGCGACCGATCACGATGACACTCACGAGCAATGGCCCAAGTTCTCGGATGACCAATTGGGCCAGCAACTGGCTCAGATAGGCTTCAGCCCCAAAACCCGACAACTGCGCAAACACCTGGATGAGGGTGATGCCGCCAAGCAGGAGTGCAGTCAGCAGAACCAGGGGAAGGGCATCCAGGGCCGTAAAACGCACCTGGAGTTTGGTCTGCTCAGCGATGATGCCCAGTTGATCCGTCCGCAGGCTCAACAGGTGCCGAAGACAGATCAGCCCAAGCCAGGCCCCACTGCCTAGTCGCGCGAACCCGCTCCAAACCCCGCCACCAAGTGGAGAAGCCAGGCTTTCAAGTCCTTGGTGGGCCCTGCGCAACACCCCGCTGGAATAGCGTGGGGCCACGGCCCTTGAAAGCTGCAAATCGATCGTCGGGGCAACCCATGCAGGACCTTTTCCCTTGTCCGCAATGCCCTCGTCGTTGGCTCGTTGCCCCGCGCTGCGGAACACCTCGATCACTCCTCGGCCAGCGAAAGGGTCTGCTGCGCCGCCACATCCCTCCTTGCGGCATGGACGCGGCCAGCCCCCAAACCCGCCGAGGGCAGCGCCGAAACCCTCCACCGGGGCACATCGGCGTCCTCAGCAGTGTCAAAAGTGAGGACTGACCCCGTTGTCGGCTCAGAACCCCAGCCGGCCCACGGTCAGGTGCCGTTGGACGGGGGTGTACACGACGCTCCAGACGGACTGGCTCCAGGAGTAGCCGGTGATCCCCCCGTCGAGCGTGTAGACGTTGATGAGGCCGGCCCCGGCTCCCGACGTGGTCT
>CAZDYB010000654.1:0-2841 GCA_964509045.1 uncultured Akkermansia sp. | reverse complement strand
CTGTCATTTCCGCCCCGCCATCTGCGCCATCTGCGCCATCTGCGGATGGATGAAATGCCGCTTTCAGGATCAGTGCTCCGGGTCGGGCGAATCGGATGACTCCAGAGGCCTGTCACCCGAGCATTCCGTCTCGCGATTTCGACTGATGCGCGCGGCCTGTGCTGTCTGCCGCCCTCGATGGCAGGGCGACACAGCGCACAGGCATGCAACCCTCCCACGTGTTCCGCTGAGTGTCGCGTCTTTCAACCTCCGGCAAATCGCCACGGGTGCACGACCGATTCGTTGAGCAACCCCTAGGCGCCAAGCGAGAGAACGTCGTTTTTCGCTGCATGCGCGTTGGCGCGGTCTTTCCAGAAGGCATCGAAGCGTCCGCTCAGTAACAGCGTGCGAAAGTTCAGCACCCCGGTTGCCCCCTCCTCCGACCAGAACATCCCCGACTGCTTCAACCGCTTGCCAACCACCGTCCGGCATCCTGCCTCCACTACGCCGCTGCCGATGAACCACCCCTTTGCCCGATACGTCCCGTACAACATCCGATGCCGGTGGCGGCTGAGGAAACCCAGGTTCTCGTCCACCGCCTCTTTGTCTGTGCATCCCTGCTCCTGCAACCTCCGGGCCTCCTCGATCACCTCTCCCACGCCATCGGCAAGCAGCTTCTCCTTCCAGTCCGCTGTCCGTTGTTTGGAGTCTTCCACTCCCAGCCCTTGGGCCAGTTCGTGGATGCGTTCACTGGCGTGGTAGAAATCCAGAATGCTTGTGGAGCGAGGAAAGCACTTGGTGGCGGTATCCTCCGTCCACACCGCACCATCGCTGATGAAGACCACCTGCTGGGCCGCACCGAGTCCGCGTCGACGCGCCTCCGCCAGCAAGCGCAGGGAGAAATCCGCTGACGTCTCGTAACTCGCCACGTAGGTCGTGGAATCAAGGTCACGTTCCGCAAACCCATCTTTGTCGGTACGATGCTGGGTGAAGAGCGCGCCCAGCTTCACCTCCCGTGTTTTGGAGGTGCCATCGGCTTGCTTGCCCTTGCGTCCCTCCAGTTCCTTGGCCCGCATCGGAGTGCCGGTGCCATCGCAACTCACGTACATCACGGGAAGTGGTGATGCCGCGGGCTGCAGGCCGGCCAACCAAGGATCCACCGCGGGTGCCAGACGCTTCACCAAGCGCTGAATCTGACGCTCATCGACGTGGATGGCACCGTACTCTGCGAGGTCACGACTTGCCGCTCCATAGGGTTGCTGCGCCGCGGCGCGGGTGACCAATCGCGCCAAGGCCGCGGTGGTAAAGACCTCAAGTCCCATGGCGACGTCTGCTGGGCAGTGCCCCGATTTCCCGGGGACCCCCTCGACGAGGTAGTAGTCGCGAAGGACCTGAACCTCACCGAAGAGCGTGGCGAGCGTCGCAGGGCGGCGACCGATGCGCCGATGGCCTAGCTGGGCCTGATGATCCCGGTCGATGCTGTCGATGTGACGCTGGAGAAGCGGAGCAAAGAGAACTCGACCCGCCGCCAGGAGCGCGTCGCGGAACAGAAGTTCCAGCTGGAGCGCTGAATCCGGAACATCGTTCAGGAGAGGGTTGAGGACCCGGGAGAGTTCGTCTTGGAATGCGACGTGTAACGAAGGGTCTTTTTTTTTGCTGGGTCGTCCATGCGCTGGCGGGTTTCGGCGACAACAAGGTTGGCGTACTTGTCGACGAGTTCCCGGAAGAGGGCATGGCCATTGAGGGCCTCCTGGATGGCGGGCAGTTCCTCGGGCCGGATGTAGCGGGTGCGATTCTTGCCATCGCACCAGATCTGGAGGCGGTAGTAGGAGGAAGAGTCCTTGGGACGGCCGCGGTGCTGGTACTCGGAAAGCTTGCCGAACTCCATGGATTTGATGGCGGCGATCTGGGCGAGGATTTGTGCCTTTTCTGAAGCGGTGCTCATCTGTAGCTACAGTACTAGCTACACCTCCTCAAAAAAAAAGCAGCAAATCCAAATGGGATAACAAATCGGTCATGCACCCACCTTCATCCCCCATCGCGGTTCCGGCTTCCAGATTGCCCGTTCCCTCCTGCCGCCGCACCGTGTCCCAGCATGGCCTTGGTGAGGATATTGATCGACGGATACAGCCTGCTGCATGCCTGGCCCGCGCTGGCTCCAGGCATGGCCCGGCATACCCCTGCGGCGCGTGATGCCCTCCTGACCCGGTTGACCCGTTACCAGGACTCGACCGGTGTTCCCCTGACCCTCTTCTTCGACGGGCAGGGCGCCCCGTCGGGAACACCCAAGGCAATCTCCACCCCAAAGGTGGAAGTCCTCTACTCGCGTCGTGGCCAGACCGCCGACGACCTGATCGAACGGGTGGTCTACCGACTCCTCCCCTACGGCGAAGTGCTGGTCATCACCAACGACCATGCCGAACGCGACACCGTCATCGGCCTCGGCGGCCATGCCCAGAGCTGTGAAGGCTTCATCAGCACCGTCGAAGCCACCCTCGGTGAACTCGAATCCGATCTCGCCACCTTCAATCGGCGGGAACGGGAACGATTCCGTCGCGGCTGACCCCATCATCCCTTCCAGAACAACGCGACATGCGGTTCCGGCGTCTCCAACAGCCACCCCATCCATTCCGCCACCCAACGCAGGGTCTCCGGTCGGTAGAACGCCACATGCGTCGGATCCCGTTGATATCCCCACCCCGCAAACGCTTCATCCCGCAGCAACAACTGGGTCATCACCGCCAACCATCCGCCCGGCCACAGCAACTCATCCAGTCGCCGGAATTCACGACCCGGTTCCGCAAAATGCTCCACCGTCTCCGTACACGTCACAAAGTCATACTTCTCCCCCAACACCCCCGG
>CAZDYB010000653.1:0-2843 GCA_964509045.1 uncultured Akkermansia sp. | reverse complement strand
TGCCGGACTCGGGCTCGGGCTTTGCATCGCCACCTACCTCTATTTCTGGACGGCTGCGGTGATCGCCATCGGTTGTCTCGCTGCGCTCCAACCCGCCCGATGGCGACTCTACTTCATCGTGCTTGCGATTGGCGGTTGTGTGGGAAGCCCCGCGCTGCTCCAGAACTTCCTGACCAAACTCCAGTACGGCGACGAATGGCTGGTCCGCAACGAATACTTCGTCCCGGTCGTGAACCGCGTCTGGGATCCTCCCCGGTTCGCCCTTGCTGCCTATGCACTGTTCGCCCTCTACGTGTTCCGACTCCGCCCCACCCTTCAACCGCTCTGGTGGACCGGACTCGCCGCCATCTGCCTCTCGCAGTCCCATCACGTCACCGGAATCCTCCTCCAACCCTTCCATTGGTTGATGGCCCCCGGGCCAATCGCCGCCGTCCTGTTCTCCTACGCTGCAGCCGATGCCTGGCGGCGGTGGGTTCCGGCACGGTTTCCCACCACCACCGTCATCAGCCTGTTGGTCGTGGCCCAGTTCTCCGGCGGACTTCTCCTCCGCGGCTGGGCCACCGACCAAAATCGCGCTTCGGCACGCATCGAGGAACGGCGACAGGGATGGCTCGAGTTCCGGCGCGCCAATCCCGGCATTCAACTTGTTCCCAATTCAGTGATCGCCGGAGATCCGGAGATCACCGATTGGGCGGTCCTCGACCAAGGCCTCCGCCCGATTACCGGTGCCCTGGGAGTCTCGCCTTCCGTCGACAACGCCCAATGGCTCCGTCGCCGCGTCCTCAACGGTTACCTCAAGGGCTACCCGGAATCCACGATCCACGAATCCGCCTGGTCCGAACACAGCGTATGGTTTGAGCTCGGGCGGATGGATGAATCCGCGCGAAACCGCCAGATCGAGTCCATGCGCGAAACCTGGCGCGACATCGACGCCCATCTGGACCTCGCCTGCAGTGCGTTCTCCGTCCGGTACCTGACGACCCCGGTTGGCGCCACGCTGCCCGCCCCCGTCCGCGAACAGTGGCGACTCATCGGCAGCAACGCGCTCTGGGAACTCCGTGAGCGTCCCCTGCCCCCACGCTGAAGGGCCTCCTCCAAGGGGCCCGCGAAGGTTGCGAACGCCCGAAGTTGCGCGCACGGTCGCACCATGGCTGGCATCGCCTCAGACCAGGCGCATCAACGCGACAGTCGTCACGCGTTCACCCTCATCGAACTGCTCGTCGTCATCGCCATCATCGCCATCATTGCCGGCATGCTCCTTCCCTCCCTCGGTCGCGCCAGACGGGAGGCCCTCACCACCTCCTGCCGCAGCAACCAGAAACAGCTCAGCCTCTCCCTCCACCTCTACGCCACCGATCACAACGATTTCCTCCCCCTCAACAACTACGTTTTCGACGTCACCACCAAGACCCCGATTTTTGAGAACAGTTCCTGGGCGCCCGGGCTCGCCCCCTACGACCGGAGCCCCACCAATCTCCAGAGCGGCGTCCTTTATCCCTACCTGCGCTCCACCGCCATCTACCTCTGCCCCGCCGACCAGTCCCGGGTCCGCAACGAAGATGACACCCCGATTCCCACCGCTCCGCGCCGAACCCGCTCCTACAACCTCAGCCAGACCATCCACTGCACCGCCGCCCCACACTTCAAGAAATTCACCCTGATCCGGGATCCCGCCCCCTCCGACCTGTTCACCTTCATCGATACCCACGAGGGCACCATCCTCGACTCGGTCTTTGGCACGCCACTTCCGGATTCCGAATACGCCGATCGCTGGTTCGACATCCCGGCCAATCGCCATGGCCAGGCCGCCAACCTCGCCTTCGCCGACGGCCACGTGGAGAAGTGGAAATGGAAGCATCCCAAGACCGCTGACCAGTTCTTCTCCCTCGCCACCGATCCCAACGATCGCCTGGACCTCCGCCGGCTTCAGGACCGGATCAAGCTCGAATGGGAATGGTACTGATTTCAACGGCCCCAAGGACAAATCCCTTCCACTCGCCCCGCATTCCTCCTGAAGCTCCGCCCATGCGGAATCCGATCATCGTCGCCCTCGACCTCTCCGATCCCGATCGCGCTCTCGACCTCGCCCGCGCCGTCGGGCCCCACGTCGGTGCGGTCAAGGTGGGCAAGGAACTCTTCGTGACCGCCGGACCCGACTTCATCCGCAAGCTGCGCGCCGAGCAGGTCGGGGTCTTCCTCGACCTCAAGTTCCATGACATCCCCAATACCGTTGCCAAGGCCGTGGCCGCCGCCACCCGGCTCGATGTCCAGATGCTCACCCTCCACGCGGGAGGGGGACGTGAGATGATGCAGGCCGCCGCCCGTTCAGCCCGTGAGACCGCCGCGGATCTCGATCAGCCCGCTCCACTGGTCCTCGGGGTTACCGTATTGACCAGCTTCGACGAATCCGGCCTCGCTGAGACCGGCGTATCCGGCGGATTGCAGGCACAGGTGGTTCGCCTGGCAAGACTCGCCGCGGAATCCGGTCTGGGCGGCCTCGTCTGCTCCCCCCTCGAACTCCCCATCCTGCGAACCTTCCTCCCTCCCGGGTTCCAATGCGTCACCCCCGGCATCCGGACCGGCCAGGAAAAGCCCGACGACCAGAAACGTACCCTGAGTCCCGCTGAAGCCATCGCCGCCGGAGCGTCCTGGTTGGTGGTCGGTCGTCCCATCTATGCCGCACCTGATCCCGTCGCCGCCGCCCGATCCATCAGTTCAGCCGCCTCGGATGCCCTCCGTGCCCTGACTCCGGAACAATGAGACAATGCGGCTGGGGGCCGCCCGCTGAAACGACCTGTGCCGTGGCAGCCAGACTGCACGGGAAACAGGCCAATCTGCCGGGG
>CAZDYB010000652.1:0-2844 GCA_964509045.1 uncultured Akkermansia sp. | reverse complement strand
CACCAAGCAGGTCGTCGCCCGGTTCGAGGCCGAACGGCAGGCGCTGGCGATGATGGATCATCCCAACATCGCCAAGGTGCTCGATGCGGGCACCACCGACGTGGGCCGGCCCTACTTCGTGATGGAACTGGTGCGCGGCATCCGCATCACGGATTACTGCGACCAGGCCCATCTCAGCACCCAGGAGCGGCTCGACCTGTTCATCAAGGTCTGTCACGCCATCCAACACGCCCATCAGAAGGGGATCATCCACCGGGACATCAAGCCCTCGAACATCCTCGTCACGCTGCACGACGGGGTGCCGGTGCCGAAGGTGATTGATTTCGGAATCGCCAAGGCGACGCAGGGGCGCCTGACGGATGCCACCGTCTACACCCAGTTGCACCAGTTCATTGGGACGCCTGCTTACATGAGCCCGGAGCAAGCGGACATCGACACGCGCAGCGACATCTACAGCCTGGGCGTGTTGCTCTACGAACTGCTGGCCGGCAGCACGCCGTTCGATGCGAAGGACCTGATGGCCTCGGGTATCGACGCGATGCGCAAGACGATCCGGGAGAAGGAACCGCAGCGACCCAGCACGCGCTTCGCGACCCTCGGCGCGGATCAACTCACCACCACGGCCAAGCGCCGTTCCACGGACACCTCCAAGCTCCTGCACCAGCTCAAGGGCGATCTCGACTGGATCGTGATGAAGTGTCTGGAGAAGGACCGCCAGCGCCGTTACGACACGGCGAACGGCCTCGCCGCCGATATCAGGCGGCACCTGGAGAACGAGCCGGTCACCGCCCGGCCGCCCAGTCAGCTTTATCGCTTTCAGAAGTCCTGGCGGCGAAACCGGCTCGTCTATACCGCAGGCGGAATCACGATGTTGGCCCTCGTGTTGGGGACTGCAATTTCCACGACACTCGGGGTGCACAACCACCGTTTGGTTCGCGCCATGGTGAAGGCCGAACAGAGTGCCGCTGCCGAGCGGGTTCGTTACGCCATCCTCAGTGGTGATGACGCCCGAACCGCGCAGGCGTTGAAGGAGGCGGCACAAAAGGGCCTGCCTCCGGCCCGGCTGAAGTTTCTCCGGGGTTTGCATCTGCTGACCTCCGCCCAGGCACGCCTTGCGGTTCCTGAACTTCAGGCCGTGCGTGAACTGGAGCCGGGGAATGTGGCCGCCCTCGGATTGCTGGCCACGGCAACTCTGAAGGCCTCTGGGCAGACCGGGTACAACCGGTTGATCCCGGAGTTGGTGAAGGCCAGGCCACAGACTCCTGAAGACCTTCTCTTTCTTGGACAGGCATTGAGTCTGGCGAACGCCCAGGCGGGAATCCCGCTCATGGAGCAGGCCGTGCGTTCCGAGGATTCGCCCATGGCCCGGATCATTCTCGCCGCGGCCAGGACCGAGGCGGCGCATCATACGGGTGACCTGGCGATCCTGCGGTCGGCCCTCGCCGACATCGCTGCTGCGGAGGCATGGTCCCAGCACTCTTTACCCGTCCTCCTGGTCTCGTGTCGTGCCCACCATGTTGCGGCCGGGCTGTACAGCCGCGCCGGCAACCTTGCGATGGCCAAGACCGAAGCTGCCGCCGCCACCCGGGCCAGCGAACGTCTTGAGGCGTTCCATCCAAACCTGCAGGCCCTCCAGGCGCGCCTGGAACACCTGGCCCTTACCGGGTCCTATGATCGCGCCCTGGAACGGGCGCGGAAGTGGTCGCGCGAAATTCCCAGGTCCAACCTCGAACTCTATTCCGGCTGGATCCTCATGACACAGGGAGAGCATCAAGCCTCACTCGAACTCAGCCGACGGATGGGCGACGTGCCCCTGGCCCCCCTGCTCCGTTTCCTCGCGGTTCTCGAGATGCCCAACGCCGGCGCCGAAACCGAACAGGTGTTGAAGGAGGTGTCGGCCAGACCTCCCGAGAATGGAGTCGAGTTGTGCGTTGCTGTCTCCATCCATCTGTTGGTGGGCCGGACGGAGCAGGCCCGGGGGATCGCCCGCGCCTTCATGCGATCCGGGGACGAAGCCTCCCTCACCATCTTCAAGAGAGGCGAAGGTGCCGTCTTTGATTTCCTGGCCGGCGACATCGGTGAAGAGGCCCTGCTCAAGGCACCGGAGGACCTTCAGGCGGTATGTCTATCGCAACATTTCGTCGGACTTTGGCATTTGGCTGGCGGTGACCGGGAGTTGGCCCGCCGCCATTTCCAGGCCTCCCGCGACACCGAAGTGGATGGTGACATGGGCCACATCCTCTCGGGGTATTTTCTGGAGCGTCTCGAAAAGATGCCCGACTGGCCGCCAACAATTCCGGTCCGACCCATGGAACAACCATGAACCCCACCCGCGAAGAAGCCCTGTTTGCCGCCGCGCTGGAACGGCCCCCTGCCGAGCGCGTCGCCTTTCTCGACGGTGCCTGCCTCGGTGACGACGCCCTCCGCCGCCGCGTCGAGGGATTGCTGGCTGCCCATGATGCCACTGCCAACCTGCTCCACACCGCGGCCGGTCCGCTCCCCACGATCAGGCTGGCGTTCGATGACGCTCCCGACGAAGCAGTGGGCCAGACGCTCGGTCGCTATAAGTTGCTGGAACGGGTCGGCAAAGGCGGGTGCGGCGTGGTCTATGTCGCCGAGCAGACCGAACCGGTGCGGCGGCGCGTGGCCCTCAAGGTCATCAAGCTGGGCATGGACACCAGGCAGGTCGTCGCCCGGTTCGAGGCCGAACGGCAGGCGCTGGCCATGATGGACCACCCCAACATCGCCAAGCTCCTCGATGCGGGCACGATCCCGCATGCGCGGGACCGGCCCTTCTTCGTGATGGAGTTGGTCCGTGGCATTCCCATCACCGCCTATTGCGAC
>CAZDYB010000651.1:0-2844 GCA_964509045.1 uncultured Akkermansia sp. | reverse complement strand
CGGATCTTCTTCAATCAGCCGCGCCAGCTCTCCTTCCTCCTTCAACGTCTACTTTCCTTCGCTGCCAAGGCGTTCCGCGTCCGCGATGGACTGCCTGCTTGTGGCCCAGACAAGGCCACCCTTCACTCTCGCCGGCCCGGAATCGTGGCGGATTCCAAACCACCAGAATCTGACGGTCTTCACCCCGGCGGCGACATTGTCAGCGTGCTTTTCTTTTTCATGGGTGCTGAGTCATGCGATCAAGCGGTCTGTGATGGCTAGGATCTCGTTGATCTGGGCGGGCGAAAAAACGCCACGAATCCCGCCAGGGTGAATGATGGTGCACGGCGACTGGATGAGGTCGCGTCCTTATATGCCGCCGCGATCAATGAGGATGTCGCGGAGGAGGTTGAGGAACTGAAGCTGGTGGCTGTTCCGGTCAGAAACATTCCACCCAGCGTTTCTGAGACGTAAGTCGATGATTTCTTTTCGGGATTGGGAATCAGAGGGCATGTGTGACTTTGGTTTGGGGCGAGGTTCATGACGGCGAGGCGGCGGGCTGGGAAGATGCCGAATGCTGAGCCGGGCACAACGAACCGGAGCGCAGCGGAGGGAAGAGGGAAGAGGGAAATGGGAAGAGTGAAATCATGATGGGGAAAGAGGGGAGAGCGCAGCGAAGCCGCTTCGAATGTCGAATGAGTCAGTCATGGCTTTGCTGGCATCACATCCGGATACGGCCCGAGGAAACGTTCGCCGTTGAAGTGGATCATGTGGTCGGGGTCTTCGGCGATCCAGACCTCGGATTCCCAGGCGATGTGCGAGAGGAAGCTTTGCATGGTGCGGCGGTTCTCGAAGGCGGTGACGAACACGAGGCCCGCTTTGCAGCCGGCGAACAGGTCTTTGAGCTCCTTGCGGCGCTTGCCATCCACCGGGCCGGCGCTGGTGACGGCTTCGATAAGCAGGAGCCAATTCCTGGCCCGGTGGTGGACGATGACATCGGGAATCCTGGCGGCGGAATCCAAGGTGACGCCGAGCTTGGCCAGGGCTTTGGAATTGAGATGGAAAAAATCTCGCCTGGTGTCTCGAACGCCCACGATTGCCGCACCGGGAGTCCAGCGGGCGCAGAACACCTCAACGACGGCTTTGATGAGAAGTCCCCAACGATCTCTTGGAATGCTACCAGTAGTTCCCGGAAGCGGACCGAACATCGAAGCCATGAACTCAGCCACCGGTGTCGCGGTGAGGAACTGTCCAATTTCCTCCTGGCGGCTTCTGGGGTTTTCTGTGGCCGAAAGTCTCATGTCTGGGCGAGTCTCGTCATCGGCGGTTTCAACAGCCCTTTCAAGGTTCAACCTGGCTCTCACCCCGCCAGGATCCGCATCCGACGCGGATCATACGGCGTCTGCAGATGGGGCTTGGCCCGGATCAGACGACCGTCCACCAGCAGTTCATACTTCCCCGACAACACCCAGTCCGGCGTGACCCCCGTCGCGTTCTTCACATATCCCAACCCGACACCGCCGCCCACCGTGTGCCCATAGCTTCCGCTCGTGGTGTACCCCACCGACGCTCCATCCCGGAAGATCACTTCACCCCCCCACAACGGCGGTTCCGGATCCTCCAGGACAAACTGGACCAGCCGTTTCCTCAACGGTTTCTCCCGCAACTTCTCCAACGCCGGGCGCCCCAGGAAATCCTTGCCCCAAGCCACCGCAAACCCCAACCCCGCTTCCAACGGCGTCTCGTCCGCCGACAACTCCGCCCCGAACGCCCGATACCCCTTCTCCAACCGCAACGAATTGATCGCGTAATGCCCGGCATCCACCACGCCCAGGTCCCGCCCCGCTTCCCGCAACCGGTCATATACCCCGCCCGCCTGCTCGGTCGGCACATGCAATTCCCAACCCAGCTCACCCACATAGGTCAGCCGCACCGCCCGCACATTCGCAAAACCAATGCCGATCCGACGCGAACTCCCAAACGCAAATCCCGGGTTCGACAGATCGGAATCCGTCACCCGCGACAGCAATTCCCGCGATGACGGTCCCATCACCCCGATCACCGACCACGACGCCGTGATGTCGACCGCCTCGGCACGGTAGCCCGCCAACCGTTGCCGGATCCAGGCGAGGTCCCGGGTCGCCTGGGCACTGCCTGTGATCAGATGGAACTCCTCCGTGCCGACCCGGATCACGGTGAGATCGCTCTCATAAGTGCCGTGTCCATTGAGCATCGGCGTATATACCACGCGACCTACCGGCACATCGACCTGGTTGGCGCACAGGAACTGCAACCGCTCGAGTGCGTCCGCTCCGCGCACCAGCAGCTTTCCAAAACCCGTCTGGTCAAACAACGCGACGCCTTCACGACACGCCCGATGCTCGAATGCGTGGTTTCCAAACCAGTTCTGTCGCCCAAAGCTGTACTGGACCTCGGGCGTCGTCGCACAACCGGGTTCACTCCGCGCAAACCAGTTCGGGCGTTCCCAACCGCCCTTCATCCCGAAACTCGCTCCCGCCCGTTTCATCCGGTCGTGCAACGGACTCAACCGCACCCCGCGCCCGGTCTCGGGTTCCCGGTTCGGCCAGGCCATCTCGTAGTGCAACCCCAGCGATTCGGTCACGCGTTCCCGCAGGAAACCCCGATTGTTCGCCCAACCGCCAAACCGCCGCACGTCCACCGCCGACAGGTCATAGGGCATCGCCCCGCCCACGATCCATTCCGCCAACGCCTTGCCCGCTCCGCCGGCACAGGCGATCCCCGCCGAGTTGAATCCCGCCGCCACATACAAACCCCGCATCTCCGCCGTTTCGCCCAGCAGGAAATTGTTGTCCGGTGTGAAGCTCTCGGGCCCGTTCACAAACT